>JAIRNM010000203.1 GCA_031258055.1 Bifidobacteriaceae bacterium | reverse complement strand
GAAATCGGCGACATGCCGCCGGAGCTGCAAACCCGCCTGCTGCGGGTGCTCTCCGACGGCAACTTCTACCGCGTCACCGTCCCTCACAACGACCCGGTCCACTCCCCTGACATCGCGCGACTTGGCTGAAACCCCTAACCGCCGGGCCGCCCCGACCAGTGCCAGAGCCGCCTCCGGCCCGGGCGCGGTGACTTCTAAAGCGCCCGACCGGCCCGGCTCGGTGAGCGAACCGTGCGCTAAGAAAGCGCCGCGCCAGGCCGCTTCGACATCGCAGAGCGAAGCCCCGACAATGGCGGGCGGAAGACCCAATACCGGGCGTCCGCGCGAGTCCAGCAGGCCGGTCTGCCGGGCCAGCCCCTCGCCATCGTCGGCGAAGCGCACATGGAAGCGATTGTGCCGCCTCAGCGCCCCGCCGGACACCAAGACGATCTCCGAACGGTTGCCGTAAAGGTCCGCGACGGCCTGGCGCAAACGCCGGGCCGCTAAGGCGCTATCCAATTCCGCCTCGACCACGATCCGGCCCGCGATGATGTGTAAGCCGCCGGCGAAGCGCAAAGTCACAGCCACTTCGGCTTTGCGGCAGCAAGGGGCTTCAACCTTCAGGCGCCCCAGTTCCTCTTTGACGGTCGTGGTCAACGCCATAGACCCTATTCCCCTCCCAAGAAAGCTTCGCGATAAGCGGCGGCAAGCCTGAGCGAGTCGTGAACGGCACCCGCTCCGGGACGCCGGACCGGCCGCACTAACAGCCGTCCCCCCTGCCGGGACACCCAACGATCCAGTTCCGCCAAATCGCCGTCAACCGATTCGTCGGCGATCACAATGTCGAAGCGTGAGCCCGGTGCGTAAGAGCTTAACGCCTCCAGATGGTCGGCTGGACTGTAGCCGGATGTCTCGCCCGCTTGGCTTTCCAGATTCAGCGTGACGCAACGCCGAACCGCTGGCGCCCCAATGGCTTCCGCCAGTTCGGATATGAGCAAGTGCGGAATGACCGACGTGTACCAAGAGCCAGGGCCGAAAACTACCCAATCGGCCGCTTTGACGGCTTGGACCGCCTCCGGGCAGGCAGGAGCGTCGGGAGGGTCTAGTCTGACCGCCTCGACCCGGCCCGCCGCCGTGGCCACCTTCGCCTGGCCCCGGATTGAAGTGCGCCATTCGGCGCCGTCAACCAGTCGCGTGATGTCTGCCTCGACATCAAGCGGCACGGAGGCCATCGGCAGGACCCGGCCCTCCGCGCCCACCAGTTTGCCGACGAAGTCCAAGCCGGTAGCCGGATCGCCCGGCCACATTTCCCACAGCCCCACAATCAACAGATTGCCGATGGCGTGTCCGGCCAGCGGTCCCTGCCCGCCAAAACGGTGTTGCAGCACTTGACGCCAAGTCACTCCCCATTCGTCGTGCCCGGATAGAGCCGCCAGCGCCATCCTCAGGTCGCCCGGCGGCAGGCAGTCGAATTCGTCTCGCAGCCGCCCCGACGAACCGCCTGAATCCGCCACCGTCACCACCGCGGTGAGGTCGGCGGTGACGTGGCGCAGCGCCCTGAGCGATGCCGCCAAACCATGCCCTCCGCCCAGCGCCACCACCTTCGGGGGGCGCGCCCGCCCGCTCATCCGCGCCCCGCGTCACGGTGGTTGGCACGCGCCCGTACGCCGCGTTCGCGCAACATGGCGACCAGAGCCTCAGTCATCGCCACGGACCGGTGTTTGCCGCCGGTACAGCCCACCGCTAGGGACAAGTGGTGTTTGCGCTGGCGGACGAAGCCTTTCAGAGCCACCATCAAGGCCTCAACGTACAATTCCAAGAACCGTTTCGCCTCTCCCGAAGCCATCACATAGTCCCGAACCGCCGGGTCAGCGCCTGTCAAGTGCCGCAGTTCATCGACCCAATAGGGGTTGGCCAGGAAACGCACGTCAAGCACGGCTGAGGCGTCTGCCGGGACGCCGTATTTGAAGCCGAACGAAGACACCGAAACCGTCACCTCTTCCTTTTGTTCCGGGTCGGCGATGTTCGCCATGTGGGCGCTTAGTTCGTGGACGGAGAAGGCGGAGGTGTCGACGTATTCGTCCGCCTGTTCGCGCAGGTCGGTCAACAAGGCCCTTTCCCGGCCGATGCCGTCCAAGACGCCGCCCTCACCTTGGAGCGGATGGGGACGGCGAACCGATTCGTAACGCCTGATCAGTTCCGCGTCGGAGGCGTCCAAGAAGACGATCCGATGGTCAATGCCGTGGCGGCGCAACGATTCGAGAGCGCCCATCAAGGTGCGGAAGAACTCGCCTGAACGGACATCGACCACCACCGCCAACTTCTTGACGCCCTCCCCGACTGGAGTCATCATTCCTGCCAGTGGCTCAATCATCTGCGGCGGCAAGTTGTCCACCACATACCAGCCCAAGTCCTCCAGCACGCCAGCGGCTTGGGTGCGCCCGGCCCCCGACATGCCGGTGATGATCATGATTTCGCCGCGGTCGTCTTTGGCTCCAAGGGCGTCGCGGATCGGGATGCCAGCCGGGAAAGTCGGCACTCCCTCGGTCGAGTCACGGGGCTGCTTCACCCGTCCAGTTTCCCATCTTTGGCGAGCACATCGGCAATCTTCTGCGCCAGCTTGGGGCCAATCCCCTTCGCATCAGCAAATTCGGCTGGGCTGGCGGCTTTGATCCGCTTGACTGACCCGAAACGGCTGAGCAGGGCCTTCCGCTTGGCCGGACCTAGTCCCGGCACAGCCTCCAGGGCTGATCGTGTCATCGCTTTGGACCGGCGCTTACGGTGCCCGGCTATAGCGAAACGATGCGCTTCGTCCCGTACGCGTTGGAGCAGGAAAAGACCCTCCGACCCGCGCGGCAGGATAACTGGGAACGGGTCGCCCGGCCGCCAGACTTCTTCCAGCCTTTTGGCTAGTCCAATCAAGGCGACGTCTTTGACGGCTAATTCGTCTATCACCCGCTGGGCCGCCCCCACTTGGGGCACGCCGCCGTCCACCACCCGCAAAGTGGGCGGGTAGGCGAAGCGGCGTCGGCTGGCTTTGTCCACCGCCCCGACGGCATCGACCCTCCCGGCGGCGCCTTCCCTCCCGGCGGCGCTGGCCCCACCGACGGCATCGGGCCCCTCGACGGTACTGCCCACCCCTGCGGCGGCGACGTTTTCGGGGCTGTCGGAATGGGCGAAACGCCTGGTCAGAACCTCTGCCATGGCGGCTGTGTCGTCAGCCGCGCCTAGGCCCTCGGGGCCGCGAATGTTGAAGCGGCGGTACTCGGACTTGCGGGCCAAACCGTCCTCGAAGACCACCATGGAGCCGACCTGGTAGCTGCCGCCGGTATGCGAGATGTCATAGCACTCGATCCGGAGGGGCGCGTCATCAAGGTCTAACGCCTCCTGGAGTTCGCTCAGGGCTTGTGACCGGGCCGTCAAGGCGGCGCCGCGCCGCGTCTTGTGCAGGGCGAGCGCCTGCTCGGCGTTCTTGTGGAGGGTTTCAGCCAAGGCCCGTTTGGCGCCGCGGCGGGGCACTTTGATGGTGACTTGGGCGCCTCTTTGACCGGTCAGATAATCGGTCAACTGGGCCCGGTCGCTGGGATCGGCCGGAACCAGGATTTCGCGCGGCACCTCGTTGTCACCCGAGTACACCGTCTGCAGGAGCGATGCCGTCAACTCGGCTTCCGAGAGGTCCTCGACCTTCTCAACGATCCAGCCCCGCTGCCCCCGGATCCGGCCCTGGCGAATAAAGAAAACCTGGATGGCAGCTTCGAGCTGGTCTTGGGCTATGGCGAAAAGGTCGGCTTCGGTCCGGTCCGGCAGGACAACAGCGTTGCGTTCAACCACTCGGGACAGGGCGGCAGCGTCATCGCGCAGGCGGGCAGCGCGCTCGAAGTCTTGTTCGGCCGCCGCCTGGCCCATTTGTTCGCGGATGCCCTTCAAGAAGCGCTCCGAGTCGCCATCCATGAAGGCAATAAAATCGTTGACGATCTGCCGGTGCTCTTCTTCGCTGACCCGGCCTATACAGGGCGCCGAACACTTGTCGATATACCCCAGCAGACAAGCCCGGCCCTGGCGCTGATAGCGCTGGAAAACAGTGTTAGAGCAAGTCCTGAGCGGGAAGACCGGGATCATCAGGTCCAGCGTCTCGCGGATCGCCCAGGCCTGGCCGAACGGCCCATAATACTTCACGCCTTTGCGCTTCGCTCCCCGCATAACTTGGGCTCTTGGGAACTGCTCGGCCACCGTCACAGCCAAGTAGGGGTACGACTTGTCGTCACGGTATTTGACGTTGAAGCGCGGCTCGAATTGCTTGATCCAGGTGTATTCAAGGGCTAGGGCCTCAACTTCGGTGCCGACCACCGTCCAATCCAGTCCGGCCGCAGTTGTAACCATCTGCCTGGTCCTAGGATGCAACGATTCGAGCGGCTGGAAGTAGTTAGCCAGGCGCGCCCTCAGATTCCGGGCTTTGCCCACGTAGATGACGCGCCCATAGCGGTCCCTAAACCGGTACACACCAGGATCGGTCGGGATAGAACCGGCCTCAGGGCGGTAACTGGACGGATCGGCCATGCCGACTAGGCTAACCGCACGACTGCGATACGCCTGACCGCTGGCTATGGTGTGGACGGTAGCGGTGTGGCCGGTGGTGGGGTGGATTGTGGTGTGGCGGCTTGGGGTGTCCAATACATTTTGGCGGGGCGGCGTTGGAGTTCGTCTGGTGATCTGATACCTAAAAGTCCTTCCTCGTTCCAACCCCAAGCGCAGGCGGAACCGTCAGTAGCCAAGGCGATGGAATACATCTCACCGGCGGCGAGTTGGGTGACTTCAAGCCCGTCCGGCAACCCCTCTACACCCCTAGGACGGGCGGAAACTTTGATTTGCGGGTCACAACCAAGCTGTAAAGCGCCGTTACTACCCCAAGCGTAAACCTGCCCGTCCTTGGCTAAAGCCAAAGCATGACCCTCACCCAGAGACATCGTCGTCACAGTGGTCCCCCTCGGCAGCCCTGGGGCGCGCCCCTTAGGGCATGCCTGGAACACAGGACGGGCCCGCCGGCGCTCCGCTAACACCGCCCCCACCTGGCGGATCTTCCCCGAAGCGGTCACCACCGCGGTCGCGGTCGCTGAGGCATGTATCTCCACAACTGGGCCGCTATGGGCGAACGCTGTTGCCAACACCGGCTGGTCCCGGTCAACCCTGCTGCCGTCACCCAACTGCCCATACGCGTTCACTCCCCAGGCGTGTACCCGGCCTTCGCTGTCCAACACAACACAATGCGCATGCCCAGCTGCGACACGCACCGCCCGTACCCCATCCGGCAGATCAGCCACCACCACCTCAGCGACCTCCTTAAGAGCCCCACCACCAATCGGCAAACGCCGGATCGTCAACACATGCGCCCGCCCATCCGCTGAAGCCGCCAAAACGAAATCATCCCCCGCCGCCACATCCACCATCAATGTGCCCTCCGGGAACGGCAACAACCCCCGCACCAACGGACCGTTACCAGCCAGCCCATCAACATAATTCAAGTAATAGACACGCCCCTCGGAACTCAAAGCCGCCAAACCCTTCACCCCAGAAGACACCCGAACAAACCGCGTCCCCTCCGGATGCCAATCCGCAGCCCGTATCCGCTCCGAGGTGGCTGGTTGATTACCCGAGACGGTCCGGTCCGGCAACACAATCCCACCCGCCCGGTCAACACCAAACACCCACCCCTCGGCACTCACCTGAACAACCGGCACACTAAGCCCAACCTCCGGTCGGCTCGCAGGAGCGGGCCGAGGCTTAGGAGCGGACAGCTGATGCGACCGCTTCTTACGAACACGCGACCGCCGAGGCCTCGGCTCGGCATCAACGGCCACCCGGTCGCGGCCAGCGTCGGCGGCGGCAGACGTATCCAAAACCTGATCGGGCACCGCCCGACCTGAGACCGTGTCGACTGGCTCGGCCTGGTTGGGGTCGGTTCGCCGGGCGGCCGGGTTACGGGTCTTGCCGTACTTCAGGACTTTCAACCCTTGACCGGCGCCGATATACGCCTGCGGATCAGTCGTGTACAGCGCCGCCCCATACACCAC
>JAIRNM010000020.1 GCA_031258055.1 Bifidobacteriaceae bacterium | reverse complement strand
AGGCCGTGTACCAGGGCGATTGCCGCCAACCGCGTGTCGTTGACGGGTCTGGGGCGTGCGACCTGCAACTCAGCGGCCTTCAATGCTGCCGCTTGGTCGAACGCGAGCACCTTGCCGGTGAAAGCCTCCAGCACGTCTTCGCTGAACCAGCGCTGAAGCGCCCCGCCCTGGACCCGGTCACGCCGCGAACGCCGGAGAATCCCGAGCGAAATCTCCTCCACCGTGATGGCGCTGATGTGCGCCCGTTCGCGGTCCACATCCCATGCCCACCGAGCCACTCCCGGGTTGATCCGCCCCTGCGGTTTGGCGAATTCGCTGACTACGTTGGTGTCCAGCAACATCAGTCGAACTCCGCCGCCCGGGGCAACTCTGTTCGGTCTGGTAGCTCGAGGTCAAGCCCGAGGTCGTCCAGCCAGGCTGGGTGCAAAGCCCCGAAGAGCTCTTGCGGTTGGCCGAAGCGGGCTCGGTAGGTCTCGATTCCTTCCAGAACGTGGGTGACCTTGCCCCGGCTGGTGATGAAAACTGGGCCATCCCGCGCGGCCCGCTTGGCTGCGGTTACGTTGCGGTTGAATTCTTGGGCAGAAAACGTCGTCACTGCTCCTCCTATGAAGGTATGTCTATAGCTACTTTATCGCCTCGCGCCCGCGGCGATCCGCAGAAGTAGCGGCGGGCGGCGCTTGGCGGCGTGAGTTGACTTGTTGTGCGGCACATGGCAGTTGGTCCCTAAACAGGTTGGCCGCGTTTACGGCATCGGCCAATCGAACGCCGATGACGCCGATAGCTCGTGCCGCGGGCTGGCACGGTGTCAGAGATGCGCCGTAGGCTCGTTACGTGAATCAAGCCTTGTACCGCCGCTACCGGCCCCAGACCTTCAGCGAAGTGATTGGCCAGGAACATGTCACCGAGCCTTTGTCGCAGGCACTGCGGACGGGACGGGTCTCGCATGCCTACCTGTTTTCTGGGCCGCGCGGTTGCGGCAAGACCACCTGCGCCCGGATCCTGGCGCGGTGCCTCAATTGCGAAAAGGGACCAACACCGGAGCCGTGCGGCGAATGCGCTTCTTGCCGGGAACTCGGTCGTGGTGGCAGTGGTTCGCTTGATGTGGTCGAAATCGACGCGGCTTCCCATGGTGGCGTGGACGACACCCGTGACCTGCGCGAAAAGGCTATTTTTGCTCCCGCCCGGGACCGCTACAAAGTCTTCGTCCTAGATGAGGCCCACATGGTTTCGCGCGAAGGCTTCAACGCCCTGTTGAAGATAGTCGAGGAGCCACCGCCCCACATCAAGTTCATTTTCGCCACCACTGAGCCGAACAAGGTCTTACCGACCATTCGCTCCCGTTCCCATCACTACCCGTTCCGGCTGGTCCCGCCCGGTCTGATGACTTCCTATATGGAACAACTCAGCCAGCTTGAGGAGGTTGAAGTCGCGCCGGGGGTCATGTCCATGGTGGTGCGGGCAGGCGGCGGTTCGGTTCGTGACACTGAGTCAGTTCTAGATCAACTGATCGGCGGTTCGGTTGACGGGCGTGTCACCTACGAACGCGCCGCCAGCTTGCTTGGCTTCACACCGGACGCCTTGATCGGACAGATGATTGATGCCCTTGACCGGGGCGATGGCGCCGCTATGTTCGCCGTCATTGAGTCGGTGGTGGAATCTGGGCTTGAACCCCACCGGTTCGCCGAAGACCTGCTAGAACGCCTGCGCGACTTGATTGTGTTAGCTGCCGCCGGGCCTGCCGCCCGCCCAGCCTTGCGCGGCCTACCGGAAGACCAGGTAGCCGCTTTGGCTCAGCAGGCCACCCAGTTTGGTCTGGCTCGGCTGACCAGGGCGGCGAACGCCATCTCGACCGGGCTGGCAACAATGACTGGCGCTACCTCTCCCCGCCTCCATTTGGAGTTGGTCGCCGCTCGCGCCCTGCTCGAATCTGGCGCTGATTCGCTCGCTGCGGCGCCCGTGCAGCAGGCGGCGGCCGAGCCACCGCCGCCGACCGGTCCGACCGGTGGCTGGGCTATCCCTGGCGTGACTACAGGCTCGACCTGGGCCGCTCCTTCAAGCGGTGCCGCGCCCGCGGGCCGCACGCCAGAGCCCGCACCCGACCAGAGCGCCAGACGATCAGCCGAACCAGCGCGAACACCACCTTCCGGGAGCGCTGGCAGACGTGACGAACAAGTTCCGCGCCGCTCAGTGGCGAGCCGCGAGTTCGTCGATTGGGACGAACCAGACGGTCCACCTCCCGCCCATCCCCGACGCGCCTCCGTCGCTCCAAGCAATGACGCACGGCAATCGCAGGGCCGTGCGCCGGAGGGTGTTCCCCCTGGTCAGGCCGATAAGCAATCTTCACGGACGATGCCGCCTCCAACCCCGCCCGCTCAGGCTACCGCTCAGGCGGCGGTTCCGACCGGGCCACAGCCACCTTCGCCGCCAATTCAGACCGACGGTCCTAGCGGCCAAGGCCGACAAGTTCCAAACGCCGCTAACACCGTCGCCCGGCCGACCGGTTCGCCGCCAAGCGCGGGGGGTTCGGCTTGGGATCGGGTGCTTCTTAACCTTCGACACATCTCCGTCCCAGCTCACGGATTGGTTAGCCATAGCGCCCAGGTTGTGGCTATGGAACCCGGTAAAATCACGCTGGCTTTCCCAACGGCGGGACACGCGGAGACCTTCAATCACCGTTTCAGGGCGGCGGTCGAAGAAGCGGCGAGTGCGGTGGCTAGGCATCCGGTCAGAGTTCTCGCCACCGCCGGCGGCACGCAGCCAACTCCGGCGACTCAACCCGCCGCTCCAACAGCGCCCTCCGCACCCGCCGCACAAACTAAGGCCGCAGGACAAGTACCATCCCCGCGAACGGCATCCCCCAAACCGGCCCGCAGCGAACCGGGCCGTCAAGCTGCCCCTGCGCCGACCGCGTCGCCATCGAACGCGGCAGGGGCGCCAGCCGGACCACAAGCGCCAACCCGACCAGAAGCGCCAACCGCGCTAGAGGCACCACCGGCGCGGACGGCATCGCCCAAGCCAACCAACAGCGAGCCGGACCGTGAAACGGCCACTGCCTCCCTTCGCCACCAGCAGCCTGGCTGGGACCGGCCGAAGCCAGACCCGGAACCGCCCGAGGAAGGTAGCAGCGAACTCTCGGCCGAACCCGGCGATCCTGGCGTCCGCGGGCTGACGGGCGTTCCCTTGGTTATGCAGGTTCTGGGTGCGGAAATAGTCGAAGAAATCAAGGACCCCTGACCGCCGTGTCTGCGCTAGCGGTGCGCAAGACAAAGGGTGGCGATGTCTCGCGCCCCCTGCTTTAGACCGTCGTTCCCGGTGGATCATTGGGGATCACTGCCCAGTCTTGGGCCGGGCGCGATGGGGCCCTCCCCGTGGCTCGCGGTGCTCGCACGGGGAACAACTCGGAGCCAAGTGTTAGGGCTAGGGGCGGGGGGCGTCTCGGCTGCGCCGGTGTGGACCAGCACCTGGTGCGCCAGAACTCGCGCCGGCGAACGCAGGTCGAACGCTAGCGATGACAGCGGCGGATCAGCCAGCGCCCCGGAAGGGAGGTTGTCAGTGCCGATCACGGCTATGTCCCGGGGTACGCTCAGCCCGAGTGATCGGCTAGCGGCCAGCAGCGCCAAGCCAGCCGTGTCATTGAACGCCGCGATCGCCGTGATTCCCCGATCCCGCCACCGATCGAGAAGACGGGCAGCCTGCGCCCGCGAATAGTTCATGGTTCCCACAGTCAGCACCGGCAGTCCCAGGTCCGCGCACGCTTGGCGCGCTCCTCGGACACGCAGTTCTCGTGGAGACAGCTCCAGGGGATCACCGACAGCGGCATACGCGATTCGCTGGTGCCCGCGAGCGGCGAGGTGAAGTATTTGGGCGCACCCCACTTCCGAGCCGTCGAAAATCGCGCCGCCAGGCCGGTCGGGATCAAGCCATGCGTCCACTAAGGGGATGCCGAGCCGCGCCAACAAGGCGGAGTCAACCGGATCTAGCCTTTGCGGAGCAATCACGACCGCTGGCGTGACGTTCCGCAGTATGTCAGTCATCCGGCCAGCCGCTTCGCCCACGCGCGCGAATAGCAGGGTCAATCCGACCTCTGCGATCGCCTGGCTGAGTTCCTGCTTCAATTGCTCCGCGAGTTCGGATACTGGCAGGCGAGGTAACGCGCACAGCACCACTTGTGATTGGCCGCGGCCCAACTCTCGCGCGGCGGCAGAAGGGATATACCCAAGACGGTCGGCGGCATCCAAGACGAGCCTTCGTGTCTCTTCAGAGATGCGCTGGTCAGCGTCCTTGCGGTTGAGGACCAGGCTGACGGTAGTGCGCGACAAGCCCGTCGCCCGCGCCACGTCTCGGCTGGTGATCCTGTTCATGGCCCTCCTTGAATGGCGATTCTTCCACACACCGGTTCAGATGGGCTCCAAGGTCCCGCGCCTTGCGCGAACGAGTTAATGTCAGTATATTCTGATGTCATTGCTAAACCGCGTTAGCAAGCGCCCCTGAAGCGAGGCGCACACGGATCCGCAAGAACCTGTTCACAAAGGAGTGACAATGGCTCAATCGTCCCCCACGAACCAGATCCGCCCGGCTGATCGGCCCGTACGGTTGCGGCGCCTATTGTTCCTGCTACTGCCCGCTACCGCCACCATGGTCGCGCTGTACAACGGCGCCCAGGTTATCTTGATACCCGCCCAGGTGGAAGCGATCGACCCTGTCCACAAGGTCGCACGCCTGGCCACCTTGGCCACCTTCGCTGCCATTGCCTCAATGATCGGCATCCCGCTGGGAGGGACTCTGTCTGATCGGACCCGTTCAAGGTGGGGTCGGCGCACCCCGTGGATCGTCGCGATGTCGGTGATCTCAGGCGCGCTGATGGTGGCAATGGGCTTCGCCGGGAACCTTCTCACCCTGGGGATCGTGTACACGGTGCTCTGGTTGACCAGCAACATGTATCAAGGGGCGATGTCGGCGATCCTTCCCGACCGGGTTCCGAAATCGCGCCGGGGGACAGCCTCAGCCGTGATCGGTCTGGCCACGCCCTTGGGCGCTCTGTTCGGCGTGAACCTCGCGAGCCGGGTAGGACAGGTCTGGGGATACACAGTATTGGGAGCCGTTCTGGTCTTAGCGAGTCTGGCGCTCGTGCTTGGTGCGCGGGAAGGGCCCAGCCTACGAGTAACGCCCGGCCAAGCGGCTCCCGGCGAGCAGAGCACGCCTGCGCTGAGGCAGCGCCGCAACCTGGTCGCTGGCGCCCGCTCCTTCTTGCGCGCCTTCACCAGTCGGGACTTCACGCTTGCTTTCATCTCCCGCTTCGCCTTGTTCTTGTCGTATTACAGCGTAAACGGATACCTGTTCTACACTCTCTCGGATTACATCGGGGCTGACCAACTCCCAGGTGGCGACGTAGCGGTCGCGGTCAGCACCCTGACCACCGTCACTGTTGTCGCTTGGGTGGCCGTCGCGTCCATTTGCGGGTGGCTCGCTGACAGGCTGGACCGGCGGAAGCTCTTCGTGGGCGCGTCCGCGCTCGGCCTAGCGGCCACCATGACAATCCCGATCGCGTCACCCACTTGGGCGGGCATGATGCTCTTTTCGGTCTTCGCTGGTGTCTCGATCGGCATCTACTTCGCGGTGGACCTAGCCGTCATGTCATTGGTACTGCCGTACAAGCAAAGCGAGGGCCGCGACTTCGGCATTCTGGCGGTAGCCGCGGGACTACCCGGAATACTAGCCGCGCCGATCGCAGGAACGCTGATCAGCCTGACCGGAGGCTACTCCGCGCTCTACATCTTCGGGATCATAGCCGCCGCGGTTGGTGGCATAACCGTTCTTCGCATCCGTTCCGTCCGGTAAGGAACGCGGCCACCAACGTGCCTTGACCATACGACCTCAGCCATTGCAAAGGAGCACTATCCGTGCCTGAATTGACTACTCCTGCCGGTGCCACCGTCGCCTATCAGACCTTCGGCCGTTCATCGAGCCCCCCAATGCTCTTAATCCAGGGGCTCGGTGCCCAGATGATCGGTTGGCGTGACGAGTTCTGCCACATTCTGGCGGCTGAAGGCTTCCATGTCATTAGGTTCGACAACCGCGATGTCGGACTGTCACAGAGCTACCCCGAAGGCGGCTACCGGCTGAGCGACATGGCCAACGATTCCGCCGCCCTACTGGCGGGCCTAGCGGCGTTCCCGGCCCATGTGGTCGGCCAATCAATGGGCGGCATGATCGCCCAGTTGCTAGCAGTGAATCAACCCGAGTTCGTGGCATCGTTGGGGCTGGTGTATACCACCGCCGACCTCCGACATGCGATCGGGGAAGACCTGGTCAGCGACCGTCTTGAGGCGCCAGCGCCCCTGGACCGCGCGGAGTATGTAGCGGCTTATGTGGCTGGCGAGGAAGCCTGCGCGTCGCGCGACTATCCGCAAGACACTGCCTGGCTCGCAGAACTCGGCGCCCAAATGTATGCGCGCAACCCCCGAATTGATGGCGCCGCGCGGCAGGTTCATGCCATCTACGCTGAGCCGCCCTGGGCGCCAACCCTGGAACGCATTGATGTGCCGAGCGTGATCATCGCCGGTGACTCGGATCGGCTGATCGACCCGGCGGCATCGTTCGACTTGTTCCGGCTGATCCCCGGCTCGCGCCTGAGCATCATCCCCGGCATGGGCCACGAGCTCCCGCGCACCTGCTGGCCTTTGATCGCGCGATTGCTGACCGACAATTGCCGCCGCGCGGCGGCTCGTGCCGACGGTGACTATGCGCCGTCACCGCTCCCCGTCACCGGAGCCGACTTCGCTGGACCGGAAGACCGTGCCACGAGGGTGGCGGCCTCCCGACGAACGAGGG
>JAIRNM010000382.1 GCA_031258055.1 Bifidobacteriaceae bacterium | reverse complement strand
GCCAGATTGTCGGCTTTGATGGTGGCGACCAGCGCGCGGATGCGCCGAGGCGGTCAACGCCGGTCGGCACTGGGCCCCAGGAGCCGCGGTCTTCCGGGTCGGGCCCGAGCCGAAACCGCCAGCGGCGCGGCGGCTGGCTGCATGATTGCCCCGGCCGAGGCATCCAGCGGCGGAACGTCGACGCTAGTCGGCGCCATGCTGGCTGAACGCGAACGGGCACGTTTCGCCGATGACCGGGTCGAGGTCGAGTCAGCCGCCATCGCGCCGGTCAGCGCCACCGGCGGGGCCGCACGGGTGCGCCTGGACGGCATCGGCCAATCAGACCAGGACCCGCAGCGGGCTGATGCCTCGCCGTCAGGCCGGTCTGTGAGCGGCAGGACCTCGTGGTGGCGCGACAAGCGCTCGTTTGGGAGGCGGGCCGTCATCGCCCTGCCAGTGGCGCTGGCGCCGACCTTCTTGTTGTTCGTGTTCGGACCACTCGACATCTACCGGCGAAATCAGGGTGAGTTCGTGTTCACGCTAGGTGACTTCATGGGCGTCTCGCTGGCGGTGTTCGCGGGCATGGCGGCGATCACCTGGCTGGTGCTGGCGGTGCTGCGGGGCCGGATCTTCGATGTGGCGGCCAGCTTGGTCCTGGGCCTAGCGTTGGCGCTGTGGGCGCAAGGGACCTTCTTGAACACTGACCTGGGACCAGTCAACGGTGATGCTGTGCGCTGGGACAAGCTCTGGAAAGTCGCCATCTGGGATACCGCCGCTTGGATCGGCATTGTCCTGGCGCCTTTGGGTCTGCGCCTAGTGGCGCGCAAGGCTTGGACACTGGTGGTCTGGCTGGCGCCGACGGCCTTGGTGGCCGCGCTCGGGATGGGGCTGATCGGGATGTTGGGTGAGGACCAGGCGCCGCCGCCGGTGCGCCCAGATCACTTAGTGCCGACCTATGACGGGGTCTTCACCGCCTCGTCCGCCAACAATCAATACCTCTTCCTGCTCGACATGATGGACCAGAAGTTCGTCGAGGAGATAGAGGCCACCGACCCGGAGTTCTTCTCCCGCCACCTGGACGGTTTCACCGAATTCAAGGCCCACATCTCCAACTACAGCCGCACGCTGCCCTCGGCGGCGGACATGCTGACAGGCGAGCGCTATCAGTTCGACGAGCCGATGGAGGACTACTTCGCCCGCGCCTATCGTGACAGCGACTTCCTGCCCGGACTGCGCCAGGCTGGCTATTCGACCAACATCTATGCCACCAACCGCTATTCCTACTATGACATCTCCGACATTGAAGGCTTGGCGGACAACCTCACCACCGTTGAGACCAGGACCAACGGGAGCCGTGTGATCAAGGGAATGCTGCGCCTTGATGCGCTGCGCTACGCGCCGCACCTGGCTAAGGCCACCTTCTGGCCGCTCGGCGACCCTTTTAAAGGCACCCTGGAAGTCACCGACCGGGGCGAGCCTTTTGGCAACGGCAACGTTGAATTCTTCACCAAGCTGCACGCTGGTGGCCTAGAACTGGCTGGGGAGCAGCCCCGCTTCTCTTTCATCCACCTCGACGGGGCGCATAACCCAGCCCGGATGGATCGCAACGTCCAGCCGGTCGAACCGGGCTCGGTCAGCCTGTCTGAACAGGCCAGGGGCGCCTTCCAGATCGTCTTTGACTATATCGCCGAGTTGAAACGGATTGGGGCCTATGAGGATGCCACCATCGTCATCACGGCCGACCATGGGCATTGGCTGGACGCGGACTGGGAGTCGTTGCCGCAGCCGCGCTTAACCGCTCTGTTCGTGAAGGTCGCCGGCGCTGCGGGCACGCCTCTGACTTACAACGACAGCCCCACCGACATGGTCAACGTGCGGGCGACCTTCTTGGCCGACGCGGGCTTGGAACCCGCCGATCCAACCGTGTTCGAGATTGACGACCCCGCAGCCGTCCAACGCGACTTCTACTACCGCCGCGGCCAGTCGCTCGAGACGGGGCTGATTGAGCATTGGCGCGTGACCGGTGACGCGCGCGAATGGACCAATTGGGAACTGATTGATACTTGGAGCACCACGTATTGGGGATGATGCCGCGAAACCTCGTCCCTTTATCGGGTCTTGCTTGCGGCGGGAGACCGAGCAGCTAAGACTCAGCCCAGCTGCCAGAGCTACGGTTGCCAAGCGATCAGACGACCCAAGCCTCGGCGCGAGGAACCGCTGCGGCGACGGGGAACAGGGGGCCCCGAGACGGCATCGCGCTGGCTTGACCGGTTAGGCGGGAGCAGGCGAAGCGGCGCCGCGCTGGGAGGCGAAGCGGGCGGCGGCCTCGACTAGATAGGCGCCAGCGGCCTGCTCGGATCGCCCGACGAAGTAAATGTTGTCTTGCAGCACACGGTCGATCCGCCGCTTCCAATCGGGGGCCTGGGACAGCAGGTCGGCCGCGACCTGGCCGATCCGGGAGAGTTCCTCGACGTCGAGCGAAACTCCGATCATGTCGCGCAAGGTGATGTCGAGCGGCGGTGTGTCCAAGCGCCGCCAGTTCGGATTCATCACCTTCATGGGCGTGTTGATAAAGATGGACGGCTTCTTTGTGGCGTAGCTGAACTCCTGGGCGATCGACGACCAGTCAGTCACCACTAGGTCGGAGCTGTACACGGTGGAGTTGGATGAGAAATCGGTCTGGTATTCGACGGCACCAGACTCAATGTGGTGGGCGAGTGACTGGCCGACCGCCGCGGTCTTGTCTTTGAAACGCTTGACAAACTCCGGATGCGGTCTGACGACCACTTTGAAGCCCGCCTCCACCAGCGGGTCGACTGTCTCCGCCAGACACAGCTCGACTAGGTTGTCGACCTGCCAGCTGGGCGCGACCAAAGCGATAGGTGGGCTATTCGGCGCCGTCTGGCCGAGTTCCTCGACCGATTCGAGCAGGTCGTCCAGTAGCCCGTAGCCGGTCACGACAATCCGCTTGGGTCCCAGCCCAGCCAGCCGTTCGGCTTGGCGAATCTCGTCGATGTGGTTGGGGCCGTAGGCGAAGATGGTGTCGAAGTGGTCCAGGGCGTGCTCGCGTAGCATCAGGTGGAAGCTGGTCATGCCGTGGTCAACATAGATGTACTCGGCGTCGCGGCGGACTAGGGAGCGTTGGATGTGGAAGTTCTCCAAGTCTGGCAGGGTCATCACGACAATGTCAGAATTAAGCTTCATCATGAACGAGATCAGCGCCCGCTGGCTAATGTAATAGGGGCGGAAACGCCCGTGGTTGAGCTTAAAGACCTGGTCGGACCGGTCAGAAGTGACGTAGTGGACCACCAGATCGGTGTGCTCCAGCAGGTAGGCCACCAGTCGCCGGAAGTACTTCCAGTACCCCGATCCCTCGGAGTAGAAAACTAGCTGTTTGCTCGGGGTGGAGGCGAAGCGCTTGGCGTCCTCGCGCGACCTGGCGCGGTCGGTAGCGCGCTCGCGTCGAGCTTCCTGCCGCTCGCGGCTGGTCTTTCTGACCGGCTCTGGGACGGCTGCCCCGCCCAGGTGCCGCTCCGGGCGATAGATCAGGTTGCAGAGCCAGACCACGGCGATTGAGGCGAGGTTGCCCAGTGTCCAGTACAGGCCCAAAGCGCACGGGAGGACCAAGGCGAAGTAGCCAGAGAAAGCCACCATGAAGACGGTCATGGCAAGGTTGGCGGCGCCGCTCTGGACGCGGTTGAGGATGTAGTAGCGGTTCTGGAAGAGGCAAAGCGCCAGGGCACTGATCGCTGAAGCGGCTGGCCAGACCAGCGTTATGTGCCCCCAGCTGGGGGTTTGGGCTAAGTCCATCCCCAGGAAAGTCATGTCGATCATTTGGATTTGGTTGATGGCCTGGCCGATTCCATCCCTCGTGACCCCAGGCGGGGTGGCGGCTACAGTGGCGTAGGCGGCCGGGTCGGCTTGGACTTGGGCCATGGCTTGAAGTTGGGCGCTGTAGCCCAAGTCGTGGGTAGTGGTGCCAAGCAGTTCGGCGGTGCGCTCGACCAAGGCCCGGATCTCGTGGGAGGGCAGATGCAGCAGATGCTGGAGTGGCTTGTAGACCACGTTAATCAAGCCCAAAATGATCGGGATTTGGATCAGCATGGGGGCCACGCCTTTGAGCGAGGAGTAGTGCTCCCGCTGGTGGAGCTTCTTTTGTTCGGCCAAGATTTGGCGAGAGTTGCCCTCGAAGCGCCGTTTGATCTCGTCAAGGCGCGGTTTGATCCGGACCATGGCGACCGCGTTGACCTGTGCGAGCAGCGACAAGGGGAATAGGATCACCTTGGTAGCTAGCGTGAACAGGCACATAGCCCAGCCGTAGTGCGGTATCAGGCTATAGCACCAGTCCAAGAGGTAGCCCAGGGGCACCCCGAACAGAAGATTGAAAACTTCCACCTATGACCCA
>JAIRNM010000368.1 GCA_031258055.1 Bifidobacteriaceae bacterium | reverse complement strand
ACCGTTACTGTTGCCAGCGCCTCACTGCTGGTGTCCAGCTCATAGGGACCGGCAGCAGGATCAAGCGCCTGCGACAATTCGTAGACGTAGCCGGGTGAGCGGGTCAACAGGTAGAGCTTGCCGTCATTCGCTTCGACTTGGTCGGCGGTCTCCTCAGACACCGCCAGGACCGGAATGGTTGTGTCCAATCCAAGAAAAGCTCGGTAGTCAACCGCGGAGAAGGCTAGGATCTGCGCAAGCCAGGGATCAGCCGAGGCGATGACAAGGGCGGCGTAATCCCCATCTTGGGCTTGTTCAACCAAATCCGATAGCTGATCGAGAGTTTCGTATAGCTGATCGTTTGTTTCGACATCAAGAATGCCCTCATCGAAGCGAACGAGGACGGCCTGATCGGCGGCGCTGCTGGGCGCTATGGCCCCACCGGCGGCATCGACCACCGTCAAAGCCTGGTGGCCGAAGGGAGTTAGGTAGTTGGTGTCCAAAACCGTGAGGGGTTCGGTGCCGCAAGCGTCAAGGGCGGCCTCTAAACGCGGCTCGGCCAGAGCGGCTGAAGCTATGTAGGTCCATTCCCAAGTGCCTTCGGCGTCTTCTACCGGTGTGATGTAGAGACGTTCCCGAGCTTGCGGGCCGACTTCCGCTATCACGCCCACGCCGTAACGCATCCAGGATTCCTCGGTTTCCTCCGTGACGCTTGCTTGGGCGACTATCGCTCCTTCGACCGGCTGGGAAAGCGGGACGCTGACCAATTCGGCGGGGCTGCCGTCTAGCTCGACCGTTGTGTCGGAGTCAACTTCCATCAGCGGCGCTGTAAGCAGGGTCGAGTCAGAGCCGCCCAGTTCGTTTGGACTTTCAGCGTAGCCGGACACAACATAGCGCCCGTCGACTAGATCCACACTGCCGGTGCCGCTCTCATTAAGCGGTACCGCGTGCGAGAAGCCGTAGTCAAAGTCGAAGACCTCGACATTGCCGTACTCCTGGTCTGCTTGGTCGAGGGGCTGACCGCTGCGGCCGGTGGCGTCAACGGTCAAGGTGTGTTTCTGGGGTTCGTTCGCCAGTCCGATCGGGACAGTCGCGGCTAACGCGTCGGCGCTGTCCTTGGCCCAAACGTAGCCGCCAATGTAGCCCGCGCCGAAAGCGCCAGCGTCGATGGAAACGTTCACGGTAACGGTGGCGCCTGGACCGACTACGGAGGGCGAGACGGTGATGTGCTCTTGACTCAGTTCGCCGATCTCAAGATCGGAAATATCGCCCCAGGGGCTTTCTGTCGCGCCGGATTCGTAGTCATAGGGATCCGGTTCGGCTGGGCCCACCGACTTGACGAAGGTCAGCGCCCCATCGATTGTCACAGCGGCAGGGCTGCTATTAGTGAAAGTCAGTTCGGCCGTCACTTCGCTCTGCGGGTAAGGTTGGGCGCCCAAGTTCAGTTCGGTCTTGTCGGCGGTGACGGTCTGATCAAGGGCGGCGGGAATATCGATCAGGCCCGCGCCCTGCGCGAAGACACTGGAGCCGTCTGGCATTGGCTTGGCTGAACCCATCAGCTTGGCCCTGAGCGCGTCGTTGTCCAAGGTGCCATCGGCTTCGAGCAGCAGTGCGGCGGCTCCCGCCACCAGCGGCGCCGACATTGAGGTGCCCGCTTCCTCGATGTAGCCGTTTTCGGGGCCCACCGCCGCTCCGACTATGCCCGGCCATTCGGTGATTTCACCGGTTTCTTCGTCCACGACTTGGGTGCCGATGCCGGGCGCTACGACCTCGGGCTTGACAGCGCCGTCGCCCCTCCTCGGGCCGCCGGAGGAGAAAGCGGCCCATTCACCGTCTTGGGTGGTGGCGCCAACAGCGAGGGCGCTGTTAGCTGAGGCGGGCGAGGAGATGGCCTGGTAGTAGTAGTCGTTTCCGGCCGCCGCCACAATCAGGCAGCCGTATTCAGCGGAAATATCGTCAACAAACACGTCGAAAAGCGATGTCCCGTCGCCGTAGAACCAATCGCCCAGCGAGAGGTTGATAATGTCAGCGCCTTGCTCAGCGGCCCATTCGATTCCGGCCATGATCCCAGCGTTGTCGCCGGAGCCCTCGGCGTCGAGGACGCGGGCGTTTAGGAGCTTGGCGCCAGGGGCCACTCCCTTGTACACGCCAGCGTGCGCGGCGCCAGTGCCGGCGATTTCGGAGGCGACGAAGGTGCCGTGACCTTGTTCATCGCTGGCGCTGTCGCTGCCGGTGAAGTCCGCTTCATATTCGCCGGGCGCTTGTTGGCCCGCCAGGTCGGCATGCTCGAAGTCAATGCCGGTGTCCGCCACCGCTACCGTGATGCCTTCACCAGTCAGGCCACTGCCGTCCCAGGCGCTGTCGGCGCCGATCAGTTCCATCCATTCCGGTGTTTCACCGGGCTCAAGTAGCTGCAGACCGCCGTCGCCGTCCTCCAGCGGTTCGACCTTGACTTCGCGGTTCAGCCAGACCTTCTCGACCGGGCTGTCGGCGGCCGGTTCGGCCGCCGCCTCAATCAGATCCCAAGCCGGGGCGGGACCAGTGTCGGTGTCCGCTAGGGCCTCGCCCGCTTGGGCTGGAATGGTTTCCAAGGTTCGCTCCACTTCCACACCTAGCTCAGCTAGGTCCAGGCTCTGGGCGGCGGGTTGATTGGTTTGGACGATCACCGGCACGGTTGTTTCGCGGCTGCGGCGCTCATAGGAGGCCAACTCGGTGACGTCGAACAAAGCCCGGTCGAGCGAATCGCCGATCAGCCCTATGACATCGGATGGGAAGACGAAAGTATGCGAATCCTTTGTCCAGGTTGAGAAACGCGGGCTTGTGCCATCCGAGCGCGGCCCTGCTTCAATGCCGCCAACTGAGCCGTCAGCGGCAACTCGGACTACGTCGCCGGTGATCAGGCGCACCTTTGCGGCGACCGGCTCGGAAGCGACCGGCGCGTTGCCGTAAGCCGTCTCGGCTGATTTGTCGTCGCCGACTTTGGCGACAACGCCAACGCCAATCAAGCCCAACACTAACGGCGGAATAGCGGCGGCGGCGAAGCGGCGGAAGTGACGCCGACGGGAGGATTCGGGGGACAGTAACAACATCGTTTCACGTGTCTGTTCGGGGGTGATCCGCGGGCTGCGGGACAAAGTCTTGGTCAGCTTACACCCGCCCCCTGCACAGAGCCCACCCCTAGGAAAGCATTTTCCCAGACCCCCAGCGAACCGCGTGCCACTAATGGGGCCAGGCCCCATTAGTGGCAAGCGCGCAGACGATTTGACTCGATTACTGCCCGTCGCCATCGAAGGGAGATCCTGCGACTTCGCCCAGGACGGCGGCTGCGGGGCCCTTGTCGGGTAGCGTTTATTGGCGTGACATGTGAGGAGATCATGGCCCCAGTCGAAGCGGCGGGCAGCGCCCCGCTCAGCGAGCAGGTGGTGATTTACGAAACCGCCCAGGCGGAGTTGGCAGCCGTCCTGGCCAAGCGGCTGGTGGAAAAGCCTTGAGTGGGCGCGGCGGGACGGCGCTGAGGCGCCGTCTAGACACTGAACTGGTTCGCCGCGGGCTGGCCCGCTCGCGCGAACACGCCAGCCAACTGATCGCGGCGGGCGCCGTGGCAACCGCCGCCGGTCCGGCGACCAAGGCCGCCACTTTGGTGGACCGGGAAGCGAGCATCCGGGTGACGGCAGCGGACGCGGGCGCCACCGCCTACGCCTCGCGCGCCGCCCACAAGCTGATCGGCGCCCTGGACGAATTGGCCCGCCGCGGCCAAGCGCCGATTATTGAAGACCGGGTCTGCCTAGACGCTGGCGCTTCAACGGGCGGGTTCAGCGACGTTCTATTGCGCCGGGGAGCACGGCTGGTTCACGCCGTCGACGTCGGTTACGGCCAACTGAGTTGGCGCCTGCAAAGCGACTCCCGGATTCGCGTCCACGACCGCACCAACGCCCGCCACCTGGTCAAAGGGGACCTTGAACCCGAACCGGAGCTTGTCACCGCCGACCTTTCGTTTATTTCGCTTCGAACGGTCCTGCCGGCGCTCGCCGCCGTCACCGCGCCCGGCGCTGAATTCCTAGTGATGGTCAAGCCCCAATTCGAGGTTGGTCGTGAACGGCTGCCGAGCGGCGGGGTGGTGCGCGATCCGGCCGCTAGGGTCGGCGCGGTCAGCGCTGTGGCCCACGCCGCCATCAGCGAGGGCTTGGGGGTCATGGCGGTGGTACGTTCGCCTTTGCCAGGACCGGCCGGAAACGTTGAGTTCTTTCTCTACTTGAAGCGCGGCCAAAGTGGGCTGGGCGAAGGAGCGTTGGCCGACGGCATCGAACAGGAGGTGGCGGCCCAATGAACGACCCGGCTAAGAGCGTCTTGATCGTGGCCCATCTGGCTGAGACCAACGTCGAAGCGGTCCGGGGCCAAGTCCAGGACCTTTTCCAGCGGGCCGGCTGGGCGGTGCTGGACCCCAACGACTGGAGCGGCCAACGCCTCGACTTGGCGCTCGTGTTGGGCGGGGACGGGACCCTGCTCAGAGCCGCCGAACTGGTTCACGACCGAGGTACGCCGCTGCTCGGGGTCAACTTGGGGCACCTCGGATTCCTGGCCGAATGCGAGGCGGGCGAGCTTCCGGCCGCAATCAGCCAAGTGGTGGCGGGGGAGTACCAGGTGGAGGCGCGGGCCACTGTCGATGTGACAGTGAACAGGGCTGACGGCGAGGTTTGGCAGGGCTGGGCGCTGAACGAAGTGACCCTGGAGAAGGTCCTGCCGGAACGCATGGTGGAGATCATCTTGTCGGTTGACGGCCAAGACTTGAGCGCCTTCGGCTGTGACGGACTGGTGGTGTCCACGGCGACCGGTTCGACTGGGCACGCCTTCTCCGGTGGTGGGCCAATCGTCTGGCCTGACCTGGAAGTACTGACAGTGGTGCCGTTGGCGGCCCACGCTCTGTTTAACCGGCCGTTGTTGGTGGCGCCGGGATCGCGGGTGACAGTCGAAGTCTCGCGGATTTCGCGGTCCGACGGTTTAGCGAGCTGCGATGGACGCCGGACTTTTCCGTTGGCGGCCGGTGACCGCATGGATGTGACGATTGGCCATCAACCGGTGAACCTGGTTCGTTTCGGCGCCCAGCCGTTCGCGGCGCGTCTGGTCCGCAAGTTCTCGTTGCCGGTGCGTAGTTGGCGCGAACGAACACCCAGCGGAGACAGTTAATATGTTGCGCGAACTCGAACTGAGCGGACTGGGCGTGATTGAGCACGCCGCCGTGACCCTGCCGCCCGGCCTGACCGCGATCACCGGCGAGACCGGTGCCGGTAAGACCATGGCTCTGTCCGCCCTCGGATTGTTGGCCGGAGCCCGGGCCGACTCGGCCGTGGTACGCGGTGAGCGGGCTTCAGTCTCGGCCGTTTTCGAGTTGCCGGCCGGACACCCAGCGGCGTTGGCGGCAAGCCAGGCTGGCGCCCAATTGGAGGACGGCGAGTTGATCGCGGCGCG
>JAIRNM010000367.1 GCA_031258055.1 Bifidobacteriaceae bacterium | reverse complement strand
GCTGCCACCATTCCTCTAGCTGCGGGCGTTCCGCGCCAAGACTGGTCGAGTCGCCGTGGCCGGGATGAACCAGCGTTGAATCATCGAAGTTGGCGAAAACACGCTCGACGACGTCAGTCATTAGCTGGTGGAAACGCTCGGGGTCGCGGTCGGTGTTACCCACGCCGCCGGGGAACAAAGAATCACCAGTGAACAAATGGGTGGGTTGGCCCTCCTCGCGGTAGCTGAGCGCGATCGAACCTGGTGTGTGGCCACGCAACGCGATCACTCCGAGCGCTAGACCCGGCACCCCGACCTTATCGCCGTGATTTAAACCGCGCTCAATGTGGACACCGGTTTGCCGTTCGATCGCGGCCGCGTCGGCCTGGCCCGCCAGCGCCGGCACGGCCGCCGCCCGCACCAACTCGGCCAGGGCGCCCAGATGGTCACGATGACTGTGCGTGGTGATTATCAAACTTAGCTTCGGGTCGGCCGCGTCAGCCTCGGCTGTACCGAGCAAGCGACCGATCGCAACCGGGTCGTCGGCCGCGTCAATCAGAATCTGATGGCCGGTCTCCGCCGAGGTCAGGAGATAGACGTTGTTATCGAGGTCGGAGACGGAGATGGTGCGGATGGTCACAGCCGGGGTAACGGCGATCAGCGTTTCCATAAGCCATTCTTACCATCGATCAGCCCAGGCATTGGCCGTTGCCAGCGCTGATCGACCGCGAATCGGCCAACCACAAGCGCTGGCACCCGGTCTGGCGCGTTCCGCCGCTTGGCGGTGATGGCGAATCGACACTCAGGTGGGTTTAGAGGTTGCCTTCGCCTGGTTGGAGGAGTCCGGTCTCATAGGCGTAGACCACCACATGGACGCGGTCGCGCAGGCCCAATTTTTTCAAGACCGATCCGACATGGGTCTTAACCGTTGCCTCGGAGACATATAAGCGCGCGGCGATCTCAGCGTTGGTTAAGCCCAGGATCAACTGGTCAAAGACGGCGCGTTCTTTCGGGGTCAACGACTCCATTTCCGCTGCCACCACATCTTCGAGGGAATCCTCTCCGGCGCCGCCGCCACCGCCTTCGGCGCCCGGCTGGCCTTCCCGGTCGGTGCCAGCCACCGCCGAGGCGGGCAAACGAGCGCCGAAAAGCTCCAACATGCGCTTGGTTACGCGCGGCGAGACGACGGCATCGCCAGCCGCGACCGAGCGGATAGCGGCGACCAATTGAGGCGGGCGAACGTCCTTCAAGAGGAAGCCGCTGGCGCCAGCCTTGAGGCCAGCGAAAGCATATTCATCCAGGTCAAACGTAGTTAGCAAGATCACGCGCGTCTCTGGGTAGGTGGACACAATCTGGCGGGTAGCCTCAATCCCGTCCATCACCGGCATCCTTATGTCCATCAACACAACATCTGGTGCGAGCGCCGCCACCTGCTGGAGGGCGGCCCGGCCATCGCTTGCCTCGCCCACCACCGCGATGTCTTCTTCGGCGCTCAAGACCATGGAAAAGCCCAGGCGCATCAAGGATTGGTCGTCCACCAATAACACCTTGGTCGGTTCCATCTCTCCTACTCCTCCCTCAGCACGGCTACGACCCGCCAACCTCCATCGGCTGTCGGTCCCGCCTCGAACGTTCCTCCGAAGACTTCGACTCGTTGAGCCATCCCGACCAGACCCTGACCCGAACCCTCCCAGTCGGTTCGCGCCCCGGCCGAATCAGAAGGTGGTCCGTTCTCAATGAGCACTTGGAAAGTATTGTCCTCTGGTTGGCTGATCGCGACGCGCACCCAGGCCGCGGTCGGAGCGTGACGGAGCACATTAGTAAGCGATTCTTGGATTATCCGGTAGACGGTCAAGCCCAAAGCCTTATCTTCCGGTAACGCTGCCGCCAGTTTCGTCGACACAGGCAAGCCAGATTTCCGGAACGATTCAACCAGGGACAATAGCTGGTCAGCGCCGGGCTGGGGCGCGAGATCGGGCTCTGTCCGCAGGACCGCGAGCAATCTTCGCATGTCCGCCACCGTGCGTCGGCCCGTCTCAGAAACCGTTTCCATAGCGGCGCGGGCTTTGACCGGGTCGCGCGAAATGGTCGCCGCCGCACCATCCGCCAAGGTCACTGTAACCGCCATCGAATGGGCGACCACGTCATGTAATTCACGGGCTATCCGCTCGCGCTCACGCGCCACAGCGATCTGGGCCCGTTGATCGCGCTCTAAGGCCAGATGCTCAGCCCGGTCCACCAGAGCGGCCACATACCGGCGCCGATTGCCCAGGTGGACGAAAATCGACATCGCTATGGCATACCAGGCGATCTCAGCGATCAACGACGGGTTCCGCTCCTTCCCACCCAACAGATAAGAAAACATCGCCACCTCCAAGCCGGTGGCGGCCAAACCGATCCAGGCGGTCCGCGCCCGCGTCCGCTGAGCCAATGCGAACAGTGCGAACAGCATCAACCAGACATCCGAATAGCCGAACCCGGTCATTTGAACGGCTTCAAGGCCCAACACGGCGAGCAACAGCCAAACCGGATGCCGTCGGCGCCAAGCGAACAGCGCCACCGCCCCCGCCAACACCAGAGCGACGTACACAGCGAGGATCAGGCTGGTTTTCTCCTGGGCAACCCACGGTCTTAGCACGCCAGCCGCGACATTCGCAGACGGCTCAATACTGACCGGCCCGGCCACCACTCCGACCAGCCCGTTACCTGCCAGGAAACAGCCCGCAACCAGGAAATCCATCCCAATCGGGTGCTGTTCGGCGAAACGCCGGAACCGCCCCGCCCGCGGAATAGCCTGGTCTGGCGTTTGATCGCTCACGTTCACCTCCCGAGAAGATCTGATCGGCCGCCGCCGTCTATTAACCCACAC
>JAIRNM010000357.1 GCA_031258055.1 Bifidobacteriaceae bacterium | reverse complement strand
CTCTTCCGATCTGCGGCGGCCTGTGAATTGACGAATTTGGAGACCAGCAGCAGGAGAACGGCGTAAGCCCAAGGCGCGTCCTTCACCCATTCGCCCACGCTCGCCTGGATCATAGGAATATGGGCGGAAAACATTGTCTCCGCCATCCAGGAAATCCCGAACACCGCTACCAACGCGATCATCCCCGACCGGAAGATCTCGTTCTTGGCGATTTTCGAAGCGTCGCACTGCGTGAAGATCACCATCGCGGCGCCCGCCAGGAGCATGAAAATCTGAATTGTGGCGACCATATCGAGGCGCTGGAAATCACCATCGACCTCCCAGCCTGGCCTTAGCCGTTCGAAGGCGCCCATCAGCGCTACGACCACGACCGCGCCCAGAAAGATCCACATTGAGGCCCAGGCCTTCTTCGGCAACCGCGTTTCCAGCAGAGTGGTTGATTTTCCGTACACGTAGGCACGCCGTTCCGGGTCCGCGATCAGAGCTTGGAAACGCTGATCCTTGTCCAGGTCTTTGCCCCGGAAGATTGAAAAGATGCCGATGGCAACAACGCCCATGAGCGTTGAAGGCATGGAAATCTTGATCAAATCCAGGTAGCCGTCAAAGTGCGGCAATCGCACGTCGGCGTTCTGCAGAATGGCTGTCAACGACACGACCGCGACCGAAACCGGGCTCGCCATAATGGCCATTTGGGCGCTCACAGAGGTCGCCGCCATCGGCCGTTCCGGCCTGATCCCATTCTTAATCGCGACGTCATAGACAATCGGCAGAAGGGTGTAGACGGTGTGGCCGGTGCCGCACAGAATGGTCAACAGCGCGCTGATTAGCGGCGCCAGTATTGAGACATACTTCGGATGACGTCTGAGTAGGCGTTCCGCTAACTGCAACATGACGTCTAGTCCGCCGCTGGCTTGCAGCGTGGCACTGGCGGCAACGACCGCGATTATGGTGAGCATCACGGTCACGGCGGGCTGGCCCGGCGGCAGCTTGAACGCGAATACCAGCACCAGCAGCCCGATCCCAGCTAGCAGGCCGAGCGCCATGCCGCCTTTGCGGGCGCCATAGAACAGGCAGACCAGCACTAGAAACAGTTGCAGGCCGAATTGCCAACCTTCAGACAAGCTTGTGAGAAAACTCATACGCTCCCCCGTTGCGTAGCTGCGTTGCCGCGAATCGGCTAACCCTATCCGCTCGCTAAAGCCGAGGGCCGGTAAACGAGTTTTCGTCCATTTTCTGGTCCATGCCGACCGCCCGGAAGGCGCCTCAACGACGGCGGCCTTTACCATGGGGGGTGAGGAACCCATGAGCGAAGTGGATCCCGGCATCCTGTCCATGTTTGACGAGTGGGTGGTCGATCTGGCCATGAAGGAATACGGCTGGGAAGAAGACCAGGCCATCCGCAGGTTTATCTCATCGCAAACGCACGAAATGCTTGCCGACCCGGAGACGCTACTGTGGCATGATTCGCCACTGGTCGTGTTTGACCTGTTCCAAAACGAGATCGCCAACGGCGACCCGAGGCTTTCCACCTATGTGTTGGGGGACGCTCTCTATGTACGCGAATAGATTGCCGGATGAGGCGGCCTTCTTCCTCTACCTGCTGGAGCAGTATGCCCGTCACGCGGGGATTACCGCCCCCGAAGCGCTGAATAAATGGGACGCCGCGGGCGCCACAGGTCAGATCCGGAAGAACTACGACATCTACCACGCTGAAGCTCTGACCAACGCTTTTGCCGAGATCGACGCAATGCTTGAAGTTGGCCAGCGGCCCGCCGGGCCGTCTCACCTGGTGACGTCATCGGTCCAGGCTTCCACCTGCGCCGGATCAATCTGACGCAAGCCCTCAACCTTGCCAAAAGCCCGGTCGGCTGAGACCAGCGCCGTGATGTGGTCCCGGTTCAGCACCACCGCCGCCAGCACGGCATCGAAACAGCCCAACTCGTCATGGCTGCGGTAAAGCCCCAGACCGTCGGCCAAGTCCCCATTCCCGACCTCACCTAGGGGAGACAGGAGGGCGGCGTAATGCTCGGCCAGATCAGCGGCGTCCTGCCGCCCCCTCCGGCGCGCCCGCACGTGGGCGAACTCCTGGAGCACTTCGACTGTCGTGGTGGCGGATAGGCTGCCAGCCCCAATCGCAGCAACCAGGTTCGCACATGATTCCCGGAGCGGATGGTCACCGCCAACTGCGTACACCAGCACAGTCGTGTCGAGCAGGATCATCCCCGACGCCCTCTTAACTCTTCGAGTTCTTGGCCCAGTTCTTCGGGCTGGGGGACCGCCATGGGCGCAGCGGCCAAGATGGCCGCGGCCGCTGTGGCCCGCCTGTCCGATCCGGCTGGGTAGACAACGTCCAACGCGTCTCGCACCAGGACTCCGAGCGAAACGCCGCGCCCAGCCGCCACCCGTTCTAGCCGCTGGCGCTGTTCGACTTCGATCAGTACCTGCAGCCGCTCAGTTTTCATGCTCATACTGTAGCAGGAGCAGAGCCGAGGGCTTGATAGGCGGGTCGCAGCGCCTCAACAATCGGTACGCCACGCACGCTCAAGCCGACCGGCGGCAACTGGCTTAGCAACGCATCCGACGGCGCCCGCACGGTATGCCCAGTCGCCGATGCCGTCGCGCAGACAGCAGCCGCACTGGCACCAGCTTCGGGCGCTGACCAGAACGAAGACAGAGTCTCCGCCAGCGGCACCACCGGGTCCGGCAATTCATCGCGGTCAGCGGGTTCAGCGCCGGTGCGCCGGGCGGACAGGGCGCCCAGCAACTCCTCGCGGTCACGACCGCGCCAAGCCAGTACTTCGAAGGGGTCCTCGTCGAAACGTTCAGCCAGCAAGTAGAACACGGCCGCGAGATGCTTACACGGCACCGACCAGTCCGGGCAAGTGCAGTCCATCGTCAACTCGGCTGAACGGGTTGGGAACAAAGACAGTCCCAGCGACTCGAACAGGCCGACGATCTCCTCCGGCATCTGGCCCGCCAGTAGTTTCGCGGCGTACCAAGCGTCTTCGGTGAGCGCCGCGATCACGCGGCCCCAATCGGCTTTGCCGAAAGCGGCTAGGCCAATCCTGACCCGATAGGGCTTGCGGCGCGAGCCCTGGACATCCGCCGTCACCACGCCTGGTTCAACCCAAAGGTCAAGCACCTGGCCCCGGCGGGCGTAATTCTTCCCGCGAGTCAACCGAGAACCCATCCCGAAGGATTCCAGGACCGAGATGAACCGCTCCGACCACCAGGTTTGACCGATCGCGCCTCGCTTCGAACGCGCCTTGATACCGCCTTCGACGTCGATCGGCCGCGTCGGCGGATACCACCCGCCCCAATTACTCACCGCGCCACCACCTCTTCCTCAACAGCCCTTTCTGACAAAGCGAACAGGTCCCGCAACTCGGCCGTCGACATTTCGGTCAACCAAGCCTCGCCGGTCCCTACCACCATATCCGCGAGGGCTTTCTTCTCTTCGATGAGCTTGTCGATTCGCTCCTCCAGAGTCCCTTCGGTGACGAACTTTCGCACCTGCACGCCCCGCTTCTGGCCGATCCGGAAAGCCCGGTCCGTCGCTAGGTTCTCGACCGCTGGATTCCACCACCGGTCCACATGGATGACATGGTTCGCAGCCGTGAGATTAAGCCCGGTCCCGCCCGCTTTCAACGACAAGATAAACAGCGGCGGACCGTTGTCAGATTGGAAGCGCGCCACCATCTCCTCGCGTCTGGCCCTAGCCACCTGGCCGTGCAGGAACAGCGGTTCGGTGCCAAAACGGGTCGTTATCTCCTCCATCAGCAAACCGCCGAACTCGGTGTATTGAGTGAACAAAAGGGCTTTGTCCCCTTCAGCGAGGATTTCATCAAGGATTTCAAGCAGCCGGGTGACCTTGCCGGAACGCCGCGCCGCCCTGGAGCCCTGATGGAGGAATTGGGCCGGATGGTTGCAGATTTGCTTGAGTTTGGTCAGAGCCGCCAAGACCAAGCCGCTGCGCTTGATGCCCGTGGCCTCGTCAATCGCCTCCAGCATCTCGTTGACGACGGCTTGGTAGAGACTGGCCTGCTCAGCGGTCAGGTTGCAGGGCTCGCGCAGCTCGATCTTCTCTGGCAGATCATCAATGATCGACCGGTCGGTTTTCACTCGGCGCAGAATGTATGGCCTGGTGACGGCCTTGAGATGGTTGGCCGCCGCCAGGTCGGAATAGCGTTCGATGGGATGGGCGTAACGAGACCGGAAACGCTCCGGCGAGCCAAGTAAGCCCGGATTGCAGAAGTCCATGATCGAACGCAGCTCGGACAAGCGGTTCTCGACCGGCGTCCCGGTCAGCGCCACCCGGGCATCGCCCGTCAACCGCCGGACGGTCTTGGCGGCTTTCGACTCCGGGTTCTTGATCGCTTGCGCCTCGTCCAAGACCACCCGCCGCCAGGCGATTTCGGCTAGGTGGTCGGCATCGCGCAGCGCAGTCTGATAGGTGGTGAGCACCAGATCGACCCCGGCCAGCCCCGCCGCCAGGGCCTCGGGCCGCAGCCGGTCCCCGCCGTGGTGGGCGTAGACGCGCAGTTTCGGCGCGAACCGTGCGGCCTCCCGCTGCCAGTTGCCGACCAGCGACATGGGGCACAGGATGAGGGTCGGTTTGACCGCCTCAACCGTTCCATCTTCGCCCGATGCCGTGGCCGCCGCCGCGACCGCGCCACCTTGGCCAGCGCCGCCTTTGCCCGATGCCGTCCGCCCGGCCCGCATCGCCATGTCCTGGTCCCGTTCGGCTGCTTCGAGCGCCAAGAGTTGGACGGTCTTGCCAAGGCCCATGTCGTCCGCAAGACAGGCGCCCAGCGTCAACCGGGATAAGAACGACAACCAGGCCAAGCCCCGCTCCTGATAGGGGCGGAGCTGGCCAGAGAACCAGGTGGGCGGAGCGACCGATTCGAGGGCGAGGTCGGCGCTGCCCGCCAGCAGGGCGCCGAGGGTTCCTTCGCCAGCCACACCGGTCACTTCGAGTGGGAGGTCAAGATCGTCGGGATGGGTCGCCGCGAGCGCGATCACGTCCGCGACCGAGCGTTCCTGCGCGCCGTTCGCCTGCACGAAGGCCAAGGCGCGGGCCAGACGATCCGGGTCGAACGCGAGCCATCGGCCGCGCAAACGTACCAACGGCTCCTTGGCCGCCGCCAGCATGGCGAGTTCCTCTTCGGTTAGAGGCTCCTCACCCACAGCCAAACGCCAATTGAATTGGCAAAGCGATTCTTTGCCGAAGGCCCCTGAGCTCTCATCGGGAGACTTGACCCAGGCGCTCAGACCCAGCTTTGGCCGTTTGGTCCACCATGAGGGTACGAGCACTTCGAAGCCGGCTTGCTCCAGCAGCGGCGCCGATTCGCTGAGGAAACCGATCAAGCCCTCGCCGTCCAATTCCATAGCCTCCGGCCGGGCTTGATGCAATGCTCCGACCAGGGCGGGACAGATCGTGGAGGCTCTACCCAACTCGGTCAGCAGCAATTCATCGGGACGGTCCAACCAGCGGGCCAGCGCCTGCTGGCCCTCCCAAACAGCGGCGGCTGGAAGTTGGAGCGATGGGTCCTCGGCTGACTGCAACAAGAACTCGACTCGCCAAGGCGCGGGCTCACTGGCCGTCGTCTGGTCGTCGTCATCGCCGCCCCCGGCGGCAGCCGCTTCTTTGGAATCCCCGGCGGACGTGCTTGTTGCGCTGCTGGCCAACTGCCCGTCGAACTGATTCTTCGGGTCGGCGCGCTGGTCGCCGGAACTGTCGTCCCACTCGTCACTGTAGTCATCGTCAAGATCCTCATCCCAGCTAGAGTCCAGCCCGTCTCTATCCCGGTCAGGTAGGCGCGGCTCGACCACTCGCAAGAGCAGGCGGGCCGGACCGGTGGTGGTCTCAAGCACCTCATCCCAAGGCGCGATCGACTGGGCGATCCGCTCGACTTCCTCCGTCTTAGCTTGAAACAGCCCATCAGGGCTGGTCAGAGCCGCTAGCCAAGCCTCGGTCGGGGGTTCCACCCGTGGCCGGCGGCCGCGACGGGGCAACGCACCAACCAGATTCAACCCGCGATCGCGCAGTCGGGCGCGCACCGCCGCGTCGGTCAATTCCTCCAAGGCGGCTTGGACCAACGCGCTCGGGGACTGCCCGCGGGTATCGGAAGGCGCGGCCACCTGAGCCCGGCCAACCGGCGGCATGGCCGCCACCAGCGACTGGAATGTCAACAGATCAGGCCCTTGCAGAACGGGCGCCCATCGCGCCCGGAAAGTCGCGGGCGGGCCGGGCTGGACGGCATCGTCCACTGAAGCGGGCCGGACGAACTCCAACAGCGGCAAGACACGGCCGCGCTCCGCCAGGTCGGAGGCGAAGCTCGCGATGCGCTGCGAATGTGACCACGACTGACCGGCCCGGACCCCTCTAAGTGGGTGGCCCAACAGGTCAAGGGCCTCGGCGGCGCTGAAAGTGACCACCGGCACAGTCCAGGGCGCCAGGACCGGCTCAGACTCCGGCGCCGGACGCAGGCGCACACGGATGAGCTCAGGCGAATCCAACGGCGCCGTCCGCAATGACGGAAGTAGGAGTGTGGCCCGGCCAGCAGTGGGCTCGAGGTCTACCGACGCGAGATCTGGATCGGTCATCGTCGGTAGATCGGCCGCAAGTTGGGCGGCGCTGACCGCGAATGTGTGCGGCCGAGCCGACCGGTAAGCCTGGGAACGTGACTTGACTTTGAGTTCGGAGTCCTCAGCCCAAAGATTTAGGCCAGTGCCGACCGACCAAAAGGCGTGGGCAACACGCATCGGGGGCCTTTCGCAATCAGTTGACGAAGCGACCCAATACTAGCAAGCGGGCGGCGAGGGCTTGCCCAGGCCGGTGCCGGGGGTCCGCTCGCAGAGAATCACGTTTGATCTTCGCGGAGTTGGTTGATTCTTGATGAGAGGTAGTCCCATCTCGCCCAGAACCGCGTCAACTCGCCCCGTCCGGTGTCGTTGAGCGTGTAGAACTTGCGCGGCGGCCCCAATTCCGACGGGCGCTTGGCGACATTGACCAGGCCGCGCCTCTCCAACCGCAGGAGGATCGTGTACACCGTGCCCTCGGTGATGTCGGCGAAGCCGAGCTCGTTTAGCCGACGGGTGATGGCGTAGCCGTAGGTCTCCTCGGCGTCGATAATCCGCAGCACGCAGCCTTCCAGCGTGCCCTTCAGCATCTCGGTCAGTCCGTCGATGATCCTCATCTTTCTTTTTCGCGGCTTGCGCTACCTCGTCTCACATGGTACTACTAGTACGTCACACGAGGTAGCTAATAGGTGGCTCCCTCGTCCGAACGGAAAGGACATGCTCATGACGCCTCCAGCGGCGGCCACAGCCGTAATCTCCATGCGCGGCGTGCTTAAATCCTACGGAAAGCTGGAGGTGCTACGCGGCGTGGACCTCGAGGTCCAGCGCGGCAGCGTCTTCGCCTTACTCGGCTCGAACGGAGCCGGCAAGACCACTGTCGTAAAGATCCTCTCTACCCTGCTCAAGGCCGATGCGGGCACCGCGACCGTCAACGGCTTTGACGTCTCGAGGCAGGCCGGTCAGGTGCGCCAGTCGATCAGCCTGACCGGGCAGTTCGCCGCCGTCGATGACGTGCTAACAGGGCGGGAGAACTTGATCCTGGTCGCCAAGCTCAGGCATGTCGACGCGCCGGACGCGATCACCGACGACCTGCTGGCGCGCTTCCAGCTAACCGAGGCGGCAGATCGCCGGGCGTCGGCCTACTCCGGCGGCATGCGCCGCCGCCTGGACATAGCGATGAGTCTCATCGGCAAGCCGCCCGTCGTCTTTCTGGACGAGCCGACTACAGGCCTGGACCCCGAAGCCCGCATCGAAGTCTGGCAGACCGTCAAACAACTCGCCCAGGACGGCACCACCGTGCTGCTGACCACCCAGTACCTCGATGAAGCCGAGCATCTCGCGGACCGCATAGCCATCCTCCACCAAGGCACGATCATCGCGGGCGGCACCCTTGCCGAACTCAAGCAGATCCTCCCTCCCGCCAAAGTCGAGTACGTCGAGAAGCAGCCGACGCTGGAAGAAATCTTCCTCTCCCTAGTCGGCAGCAACGAAAGGAACGAATCATGAACGCGCACTTCCTCGGCGACACCACCGTCCTCACCGGGCGTTCTCTGCGCCACATTCTCCGCAGTCCTGACACAATCATCACCACCGCGCTCATGCCCATCGCCATGATGCTGATGTTCGTCTACGTCTTCGGCGGCGCGATCGATACTGGACAGGGCGCGGGCGCGGGAAACTACGTGAACTACCTGCTGCCCGGCATCCTGCTCATCGCCATCGCCTCCGGCGTGTCTTATACCGCGTTCCGGCTTTTCGGGGACCTGCAAGGCGGCATCTTCGAACGCTTCCAGGCCATGCCCATCGCCCGATCCTCCGTTCTGTGGGCGCACGTGCTCACATCCCTGGTCGCCAATGCCGTCGCGCTGATAGTAGTCGTCGGAGTGGCGTTGCTGATGGGTTTTCGGACCGGGGCCAACCTGTTCGATTGGTTCGCCGTCACCGGCGTCCTTCTGCTGTTCACCTTAGCGCTGACCTGGATCGCCGTGATCCCCGGCCTAACCGCGAAGACAATGGACGGGGCCGTCGCGTTCTCCTACCCGCTGATCTTCCTACCCTTCCTCAGCTCCGCTTTCGTCCCCACCGATTCCATGCCCGGTCCGGTCCGCTGGTTCGCGGAGAACCAGCCCGTCACCTCCATCGTCAACACCATCCGCGACCTATTCAGCGGCCAGACGGCAAGCGCGGACATCTGGATCGCGCTGGCCTGGTGCGTCGGCGTCCTCGTTACCGCGTACGCCTTCGCGATGGTGGTCTATCGCCGCCGGATCAGCTAATCAGCCAACCCGGAGCCTGGGCGGGCCCGCTGGCGGCATTGGCCAACGCCGCCAACCCCGCCCTATCCTCCCCACCCATTTTTCGTGCCCGTATCGTGCCCCATCAAATCCAATCCGAACAAGTGTACCCATCGGGATGCGGATCGTATGACCACAGCCGGAAAAACCGCGGCGCTAGGCCGAAATGCCCGACCGCCCAACAACGTGCCGAAGCCGCCGCCATGTACCGATCGGGCCTGCTGCTGCGGGAAGTGGCGACAAAGCTCGGCATCCATCGCAGCACCCTGGCCGAATACTTTCGCCGGGATGGTATTGACCTACGTCGTCGCCCGATGCGCGATAACGAGGCCCAGCGAGCCGCCAAGCTATACGAGGACGGACAATCGCTGTTCAACGTTGGCCAGCAACTTGGCTTCAGCGGTGGAACTATCCGCAGTGCACTACAGCGGCAAGGCGTGGAGCTACGCGACCCCGACGGCCGCTACAGCAGCGATAGGTGAGTGTGCCCGACAAACGGCGCGACAGCGAAGAGCCCAAGTTGCAGCTAATCAAGCCTGGTGCCTATTGTCTTCGAGTTTGGGGCCTCGCAGGGCGTAGCGCCCCCGCCGATGGAGATGCTTGCCATGCCGAAGCGCGGAGCCCATGATTAGTGCAGTGTTTCGCACTGCCGGACAAGGAAGGTACCGCGACGCCGGGGTATTCCTACTCCTGCTCGCCGAGCTTTGCAACAAGCCGGGACGGGACGGAAGCGCCTGGGCCATGCCGATCAGGTGCGACGACGCCAAGGTCTCATATGCTGAGACCCGGTGTTATCTCGCAGGACTTCGGTGACGGTTCTGTGTCAGGACTTCGGTGACGGTTTGGGTGGTGTTGGTGGTGACACTTGCAGGGGCGGGGTCGGGGTGGTTTGGGTGCGTCGGCCGGGTGGCTTAAAGTGGTGCGCCGGTTGGCTTGGCGGCTGATCCGCTGGGAGCGGTGACAGCCACCGGGCCTTCCTTCGAGAGAACCGTCAAATCCCGCTCGGAAGGAAACTGCCGCGATGGCCGTCGTCCCCAGTATTGCTTGTTCCCGCTCTATTGGCGACAAGGCCGCCCTGAGTGCCGCGCGTGCCGGTTGGCTCGTCCCGCTGGCCGCCGGGCTGTGAGCGGGCCGGTTGATCCGCGTGTGCGGCTGGCGATCTCGCAGTGGCTGGATGACGCGCCGCGAGGCAGCGTGACCACGTTCTGCGCTGAGCACTCGATTTCCCGTAAGACGTTCTACGCGCTGCTCGCCCGCGCCAGGCGGGACGGGCCGGCGGCGGTATTGGAGGCGTCCGGGCTGGATTGCGGGCCGATCAGCGTGTTGGAGAAGATGCGGTCCATGGGCATCGAGCCGGTCCCGTCGGCGGCGTCTTTGGCCAGGATCTTCCGCGCCGCGGGGGTCGCCCGCCTCGAACCGAAGAAGAAGCCGCGGGCCCCCTACCGCAGGGCCATGGCCAAAGTCCTGGCGGTGATCGCGGTTGGTGGTCTGATTCGCTATGGCGGG
>JAIRNM010000333.1 GCA_031258055.1 Bifidobacteriaceae bacterium | reverse complement strand
TGAGTCGAACATCCTGCCGACTCGCTCGCGCGCCTCGCTAATCCTCAACAAGGGCGCAGACCACCTGGTCGAACGCATTTACCTCCGCAAGACTTGATGAGCGCGCTATTTGGGCCCGGCCTTGTTTTTGGCACGGCATGGCCGGTCGAGGAATATCCATTTCTGCCTGGCCGATCGACGTTTACCTTGCACAGCGCGGCCGATTCGAGGTGATTTGGGCCGCCTGGACCCGGATTGAGGTGTTGACGTCGAGGAATACCCACTTCTGCCTGGCAGATCGACGTTTACCTTGCGCAGCGCGGCCGATCCGAGGTGATTCGGGCTGGCTAGCGCCACAGCGACACCAGCCAAACCAGGAGCGGAGCGAAGACCAAACCCGGCAGCAGGTCAGCGACGTTGATCTTCTTGATGCCAGCCAACCGGATGCCCAAGCCGAGCAAGATGAGTCCTCCGGTCGCTCCCAGCGCGTCAACTTGTCCGACTGACAGGAAGGTGCCCAGACCCAGACCGAGCACCGTCAATGAGCCCTGGTAAAGGGCCAGCGGGAGGACCGAAAACAGCACTCCTACGCCGAGGGTCGAAGCGAAGGCGATAGCAGCGAATCCGTCCAGCACCGACTTGACAACTAACTGCTCAGCGCCCGCGCCCAGCCCGTCGTTGATTGATCCCAAGATGGACAGCGGTCCGACGCAGAACACCAGCGTGGCGGTGACCAAGCCTTCGGAGAAGCGGCCCGGTTCGGCTCCGCGCGCCAGTTTGCGCCGCAGCCACTCAGCGCCCGTGTCGAGACGGTCCTCAAGCCGGATCAGCGAACCAGTTATCGCTCCCAGTAGCAGCGCTCCTAACACGATCAGCATTGGCGCGCCCTCCCCCGCTTCTTGAGCCAGGGCCGGGCTAAGCCCGTCGGCGATGGCGCCCGCACCCAGGACCATAGTGAATAGGCCCAGGCATTGGGTCACCAGCGTCCGGGTACGCTCGGGGAACCGGTTGCCCAGTAACAACCCCAGCCCCGAACCGACAACCACCGCACCAATGTTGATGACCGTTCCGGCGCCAATGAACACGCCCCCAATCATAGGGACCAGGCCCCGCCGCTGTGGCCCGCTTGATCCCAGTCATCCCGCCTGGAGCCGGGCGTATAGGGCAATGCCGACCGCGACCGACACATTGAGCGATTCGACCGGGCCTGGCATGGGGATCGCCACGGTCGTAACCGTCCCAGGCCCCGGCAAACCAGCGCGGAACTGGACGGAGGCGCCGGTCCGCTCACTGCCGAAAACCAAGGCTTTGCGTCCGGGAGCCGCCGCCAGATCAGCCAGTGAAGTCGGTTTGGCCGCTACCGACGGTGACGCCGGTGACCCCACAGATGCCGATGCCGTCAGCGCAGTCGGCTGACCCCGGGTGTCGGCCTCTAACACCACACATGCCAGTTTGTGGCGGTCGACGAAGGCTTGGAAGTCCCCAGCCGTTGTCACAATGACTGGCAATGAGAAGACATAGCCGCGGCTAGCGCGCAACAACCGGCGGTCAGCGATTGAGCTCAGACCGCTATCGATCAGGACCACTCCAGCCGCGCCCAGTCCGCTGGCGGTGCGAATGATCGCGCCGATGTTGCCGACAATGCGAACACCGTCCAAGACCACGATGTCCCCTGCCCGCTCGACCAGTGCCGCCAATGGAACTGGCTTCGGCACCAGTGCCAAACCAAACAGCTTGGGCCGCTTGTCGGTCTTGAACAGCCGCATCGCTAGAGACGAGTCAATCGCCGCGATCTTGGCTCCAGCTTCGGCGCAGGCCTCAATCAATTGGCTTGGCGGCTCATGGCGGTCATCGTAGTAAACCTCAATGAACCGCACTCCCGCCCGTAAGGCGTTCTGCAGCGGCTCTTGATCTTCGATCAGCGCCACTTTGGTGTTCTTATGCCCCGGCTTGGCCAGGTCCGCGATCCGTTGCGCCCTCGGATCACCAATCGATTCAACCGGTCCGCTGAGACTCACTCGCCGACCCTACCAGCCGCGTTGATAGGTCTCGTCACCGCCCAAGCCCATCCAGCTCGCGATCCACCTGCCGGGCCAGGTCGCCGTCACCGCTGATAACTCCGGCCGGCGGCAGCCGGGCAGCGTCGAGGGCGGCTTGGAGGATCAGGACAGCAGCCGCTTGGTCGATGACGTCCCGCTGCGCCCGCGTCGAGCGCCCCGCCGCCCGCAGTTGACCAGCCGCTTCGACAGTGCTGCGCCGTTCGTCTTGCAGTGCTGTCGCCACGCCAAGTGCCCGCAGCCGCTCGGCCAGGCTGGCCGCTTCACGCGCCTTCGGCCCCGCCGAGCCGTCCATGTTCAGGGGGTAGCCCACCACCACCTGCCGGGCTCCCTCGGCCTGGGCCAATTCGGCCAGACGCGCGGCCAGCGCCGCCAGCGAATCGCCCGCCCGCCGCCAGGTCGCCAACGGCGTCGCCAGTATTAGATCGGGGTCGGATTTGGCCAGCCCGACCCGCACTTCACCCAGGTCCACACCGAGCCAAGGTCCCGCCACCGCCCGGCTGGAGGCCGCTTCATCCAAGTTGGCCGATGCCGTCGAGCCGGGTTCACCCGGAACGGTTGGTGCCTGGCACCACGGCGTTCCGGAACGGAACGGTCGGTGCCTGGCACCACGGCGTTCCGCTTCCGCCTCACTGGGCTTGTCTTGCGTTTCTTCGGTGGTCAACGTTTCGCGATCCTCCGCCGAATAGGCTGAAGTGGACGGGCCACTCACAGCGCCGCCGCGATGGCTGCCCAGGCTTGGTCGAGTTTGTCGCCATCGGCCCCGCCGCCTTGGGCCAGCGCCGGTTTGCCGCCGCCACCACCACCGAGCACTTTCGAAGCCAAGCCAACCAAAGAACCCGCTTTGTAGCCAGCCGCAAGACCGGCAGCGTTCACCGCCACCGCCAACAAGCCACGGCCGGATTCCGGATCGCGCACACCGACCCCGACCACCGCTGGTTCACCCTCGCCCAAGCGCGACCGGATAGCGACGGCTAATTCGCGCAGGTCATCGGCGGTGGCGCCTTCCAAAGTGGCCGTCACCAAACGAACTCCAGCCACGCTCTTAGCAGAAGCAACCAAAGAAGGGACTTGAGCGGCGAGTTGGGCTGAACGCATGGCCGCAAGGGCTTTGTCGGCTTCTTTGAGTTTGCTCACAAGCGAACCGACACGGTCGACCAGTTCGTCCGGCCGGACCTTCAAGACCTCGGTCAACTGGGAGACCAGCAGGTGCTCCTTGGCTTGATGAGCGTAAGCGCCATCCGCTACCAGCGCCTCAACCCGACGCACACCAGAGCCGATCGAACCTTCGCCCAAGACCGAAACACGGCCCAATTCACCAGAACGGCGCATATGCGTGCCAGCGCACAGTTCGCGCGACCAATCGCCGCCAATTGAGACAACCCGGACAATCTCGCCGTACTTCTCCCCGAACAGGGCCATAGCTCCAAGCTCACGGGCCTGGGCCAAAGGCATCAGCTCCTCCGTCACCTCCAGGTCTTCCGCCAGCACAGTGTTTACACGTTCCTCGATTTCGCCCAAGGCGGAGGCGGGGACACCGGAGCCGTAGCGGAAATCGAACCGCAGGCGGGAGGGAGCGTTCTCGGAACCAGCCTGGGTGGCCGTGGAGCCAAGTTGTTCGCGCAACGCTTTATGGACCATATGAGTCGCGGTGTGGGCGCGCGAAATGGCTTTGCGGCGCTCAGTGTCGATCCGGCCATAAGACGAATCGCCGACTGCTAGGTTGCCTTCGATCAACCGGCCCCGGTGGACCGACAGCCCCCGGATGGGCCGCTGGACGTCATCGACCTCGAAGACGGCTCCTGAGTCGAACTCAATGGTGCCTTGGTCGGCC
>JAIRNM010000332.1 GCA_031258055.1 Bifidobacteriaceae bacterium | reverse complement strand
GCCGCCGGATCGGCGGCCGGGGGCCGGGCATCGGCGTTTGGCGGTGGGCAGCCTGAGGACGCCTCGCCCGGCGAGTCGGCCAACGCCACCCGAGCGGCGGGCACGATCCGGATGCCGCCGGGCGGTGGCACACCACCGAGCGGTGGCACACCGCCGGTTGGGGTGATACCTTGTTGGCGTGCCGACCATCCATCGCAGGATCTCCATCCTGGACTCGGGCGAAGTCGCCCGCCAGATCGACGCGGCCGCGCTGGCCTGGCCCGGGGCCTTCTCGCGCCAACAGCTTGCCCGCCGGCTCATGGCAGTCGGGGCGGAAGTTGCCGAGCGGGAGCGGGCCGATGAAATTGCCCGGCGCCTCGCGGCCTTGGATCAGGCCGCGGGGCTCGCCCAATACCCGCCCGGCTACCTACAAGCCATGGCGGATGAGTGGCCCTCGTGATCGCTCTTGACGCAACCGTCCTGATCCCGCTGTTCGACCCCGCCAACGAGTGGCACGACCGGTCGCGCGCGCTCGTCGCGCGGCACATCGCCGAGGGCTTTGGCATCAGCGTGCTGACGTTGGCGGAAGCCCTGGTTCACCAGGTTTCGGTGGGCACTGCGGAACGGGCGGTCGAGCTGGTGGAGGCGATGGGAGTCAAGACCTTCCCCGTAGCCGCCGATTCGGCGCAGGGCCTTTCCGAGACCCGCTCCGAAACCGGCCTGCGCATGCCCGATGCGGTGGTGTTGCGCCTGGGATCGGAACTCGGCCGCCTGTCCACCTGGGACGCGAGACTTGCCGCGTCAGCGCGCGCCCAGGGCGTGGCCGTGGTGTCGTAGACGCGCTGGACCCGGATCTCAGCGGCGAGGCGCTCGACCGGAGCGTCGCCGATCACCCGGCCGTCGGCGGTCCTCCACGCCGCCGGACAGGAAACCGACCGGCTGACGATGGCATTCGCGGGCTTGCCGTCGTTGCCGCGGCAACTCGCCGAGGCGAAGTCATACGCCGAGCGGCTCTTCACCTACCACCCAGTTGACGCATTGCCCCCCGCTGCCGCCGCCGCACTCGCCCTGCCCGCTCAAGGCGAGGGCGTCACCTGGGAGCGGGCGACGAAGGCCGAACGCCGCCACTTGCGGGCGATGGCAGACAACGGCGACGAGCCGTCATCCTCGGGCGCGGTGGCGCGGCGACCGGGCAAGGACCCGGGCCGAGTCAGCGCCGTGCGCGCGCAGTTGATCGCGAAGGGCCTGTTCCACGCCCCCGCCACCGGCGAGGTCGCCTTCACCGTTCCCATGACGGCAGCCTTCATCACCCGCCAACCCGCCCCCGAGTAGACCTCCGCGCCCGTGCCCGCTGCCATCTTGGCGGTCACGCCGACGCGGCGATCTTTTGGACGCGCTGCGGGGACAGGCCCAGGGCGGCCCCCGCCTCCGCGTAGGTATAGCCGGCCGCCCGCAACGCCGCCACAACCTGGCGGGACTGCCGGGCGGCGTCCGCCTGGGCCTGGCGAGCCGCCGCCATCTTAGAGCGCGCCACCGCCCAAGCCGCCTCAAGGTCGGCCGGCAACTCGACCTCCACGTCCACCCCGACCTCGCCCAGGTCCACGTCTAGCACCAAGGCGGCCACTTCGCGGGCGACCTCCTCGACTTCGCGCAGCCACCTGGCCTGCCCGGTGATGTCAAGCTCGGGGATCTCCACCAGCCACAACCGGCCGTCTTTGCGGGCTCTGGCCTGGTAATGCCGTTCCGCCACAGCGGTCACCTCCATCCTTCCGGGGCCTGGTCAAACTCGGTCAGCAGTTGGCCAATAATGCCCGCGCTCACCCTCGATCCCGGACCGTGGTTGGCGATGGCGAACCGTCGGCCGCCCTCGGGCCTGCCCCACAGCTCATGCGCACCCTTGCCCCGGCGTGAGCGCAAAGCCGTTGGCGAGCAGCGCCTTGGCCACGTCCCGGTACTTCTGCGGCCTTGGCGCCGCCTCAATCTACCCCCAATTGATGAGTTCGCCAATGGGGCGGCGATAGTCAGATGGGCGCGCGAAACGCGGGGAGCGACGACGCCCGGTTCCTGTCGAGCCGTTTGAGGCCAGCGGCCACAAGGCGCGACTCAGCGCGGCCGTGTGTGGTCAGACGGCGCGGGACTTGGGCGACACCGCCTGGCGGCTAACCCGGCAACGGTCAGTCCAGTCCGGCGCGCCAAGGCGGGCGCGAGGAACACGGGCGGCGTCCGCCTGGGCCTGGCGAGCCGCCGCCGTGTCCGAGCAAGCCCCGGCCAAGCCGCCTCGAGCACGGTCGGCAGCTCGACCTCCACGTCCACGCCGACATCGGCCGGGTCTGCGTCCAGCACCAGGGCGGCCACCTCGGGGGCGACCTCGTCGACCTCCCGCGGCGACCCGGCCTGCCCCGTGATGTCAAGCGCGGGGAACTCCACCAGCCAGAGTCCCCAGCCGGTCGTTGAGTGCTGCCGCGAACCTGGGCACGCCAGCCTTCGCCAGGCTGTCCAAGATGGCTGCAATGCTCAGCGGCGGTCTCTTCATCGCGGATTGCATGTCTGTCACGACTCCATAGATTTGATCGGGGTTCGCCTTCAGCAGGTTCAGCAGAAGTTGATCCGCCGTGATGGCCCGCAGGCCGTGGCGGTCCAGAGTTGACCTCGGAAAATCGCCCAGGTTGCGCGTGATAATCGTGTCTGCCGGCGAACGATGGGCAGCCCCGATGACCATCGTGTCGTCCGGGTCTTTGGACGGGTAGTCTCCGGGGTCGATCCCATCCGTACCGATTATCGCCGCATCAAAGGCCTGAGCCATGTCTGCGAAGCGGCGGTCGATGCTGGCCGACGGCGTCCCCGGGTTGAGTTCCTTCGCCCAGAAACGGGCTTCGGCCAACACCTGGCTTGACCAGAAGGGCTCGATAAGTCCTTCTTCGGCGATCCGAAGCAGCAGGTTCGCCAGGGAGATGGGCACCAGCGCGTTGGCATCGATGAAAACGGCCGGCGGCGCCATCGTCAGCTATTCTTCTTCGCTCGTTCCAACGCCGCGTCCGCCTCGTCGGCGGTGATAAAGAAGGACCCGTCGGCAACCGACTCACGGGTCAACTGGTCGAGGAACGCTCGGCGCTTGGCGCTGCGCCGCTCCTTGTGCGCGAGCACATCGTCTAGCCGGACGAGGCGGTGAACGTTGGGCCGCTCATATGGCAGTTTGCCGTCCTCGAGCAGCTTGACCATGGTTGTGCGGGAGATACTCAACAAATCCGCGGCCTGAGTGGTGCTGAGCAACTGGGGCACCGGCTCGATGCGGACAGCGGAGCCATTGGCCAGCGCCCGGACGGCGCTGGCGAACGCCTCCCGGATGCTCGGGGTCGGCGAGGCCTGGGCGACAATGATCTCGAACTCGGCCAGCCCAGCCGGGTTGGCCGGTGGCTGCACGACTGTCGGACTCATGGTCCAATTCTTCCACGAAACGAGCGAAACGCAAGAGAGGCGAGCTTCCATCCGAAGAACCTCACCGTCCTCGGCACCGCCGCCGTGTCCGAGCAAGCCCCCGCCCAAGCCGCCTCAAGCCCGGTCGGCAACTCGACCTCCACGTCCACGCCGACATCGGCCGGGTCTGCGTCCAGCACCAGGGCGGCCACCTCGCGGGCGACCTCGTCGACCTCCCACGGCGACCCGGCCTGCCCCGTGATGTCAAGCGCGGGGAACTCCACCTGCCAGAACCGGTCGTCTTTGCGGACTTGGACCCGGTAGCGCCTTGGCCACGTCCCGGTACTTCTGCGGCCTTGGCGCCGCCTCAATCTACCCCCAATTGATGAGTTCGCCAATGGGGCGGCGATGCGCAGCTCTTGCTCAGCCGTCCACCAAGCGGCCCCCGGGACGCGGCTCGGGCGGTCGAGTTGGTGGAGAGGCAGACGATGTCGCACTTCGCCTTCGCGACCAGCCCGCGTTCCAATCGCCCGTCGCCGGTAAGCTACCTGGCCCCAAGGCAGGCGAGAGGAACCAGGGCGGGCGCGGCGGTCAAACCGGTGAAAACGACCGGTCAAGGGCCTCTCTGATCACCTGCGAGCGCGTCTTGCCCTCTGCTTCGGCTCGCGCGTCCAGCAGCGCCAGGCGTGAGGCGTCCAGGCGCACTGGCACAGTCCGGCCAGCGGTGCGCCCAATGGAACGCGGGCGCCCAGGGACCCGTCTGACCAGCTTCGCGGGATCCACTCCCTCTTGCATCTCAGCGGCCAGGCGCTCGACTAGAGCGTCATCGATCACCCGCCCGTCGACGGTCCTCCCATACTCTCCGCTCATTGACCCGTCCTCGCCTTCCGTATCGCCTCGATGTTGGACTTCCTGGCACGCATGGCGTGGATGGCCAGGTAGCTGCCGTCGGCGCGCTGAAGGACTCCAATCTCCAGGTGCCGACCCGAGTGGTCGAACCCGACCATGATCCAGCGTGGCGGGTCATGGTCCTCGATCATCGCCGCCGAAGTCTCGAACGCGTCCGCGAACACCTCGCCAATGGACCGCGCTGAGATCCCGTGCTTGAGAGCCGAGGCCTCGTGGACGGCCAACACCCCAATACCGTATACGAAACCCCAGGAAGATGCACACTCCGAGGAGAAGCACCCGCCCACTGGCCGCGGCGGCTGCAGCGGCTCGCGGCGGACTTCGGGGTGCCAGGGTTCCCCGCCCCTCGATTCCCATAGAGGGGCGGTTGCTGAACCCCACCTGACCGGGACACCGCTACCCGCGCACCACCCGACAGTTACGCCGATGGCGCGACTCCTACTTGGCGAACTTGTCGGCCAGCCAGTCCATGAGCCTCGTCACCGGGCCGCTGTCGAGCACCCGGTCCAGGCCCGCCTCAAGCTTCTTCTCGACCGGCGCCATCAGCCGATCACCGGCCGCTTCGAACCGATCCTCGGCCGCGTTGAAACCATCGATCGCCCTGTCCACCAAGGACGGCTTCGGCTCCCCGCCTTGCCCGTCCTTGTCATTCCCACTCATGCCGACCTCCATCCTCAGATTCCTGACCTTCTTGCAACCAACTTGCCGCAGTTGGCCATCCACATTGGCGCCGGTCATCGCGGCAGTGCCGACCCGGACCACACAATGCGTCGAAGGCTTCCGCTATCGCCCAAGTCCAGGTCCATCCAGCCGCTTCCGTGCTCACCGTGCCCATGTTGCCCCCTTGCCGAAGGACCCGCCAGTCAGTTCGCCACCGGATCATAGCTATACAAGTAAACATCGTTGCCAAGGTCGCTCGAGATGTTGCGCACCCCTGCAAAGCTCATCGATCGATCACCGTACACGCTAAACAACGGCGTCACCGCCCAACCAGAAACGTCCTCGAATACCTCGGCGTAGCCCTCGTTGATCTCGCCAACCATCTGCCGCTTGTATTCGGAGCCTGCAAGGGTATGCGAAGCGCCACTGGTAAACCCAAACGTGAGTTCTCTCGACTCGCCCACCTCGAACTCACGCCCCTTCTCTATATTGTTCCCACCATACCGCTGCTCGAAGACGCCCCCGGTGATGAGAATGTCATATACGTTGCCGATAAAGGAGAAGTGGGAATACAAATCGTGATCGTTGTCGAACGGACTGACATAGCTCTCCGTCATCGCCTCGTAGATCTCCTGTCTAGTAGACGTCCCCGACATTGGACTTGACAGCGGCCCAAAGGCGGCGAATGCACCCTCCGTACCGGGAAACAGGCTGGCCGCATACAATGGCGCGGCGTCCAACAGAATTCCGGGCGCCTTCTTGCCAGCGGTTGTGTTGGTCACAGTGGCCGAACAACCCGTCAGGTCTAGGTAAAGTGCCACCTGCCCCGGTTTGCCCTCCGTGGTGTCGACTTCAAACCTAGCGTTCATCGCGTATTCGACATGGTACGTGTACCCGTCCCGATCTTCCACGTCGAACTCGCCTTTGGTCGGGTCAATGACCTCGACGCTGGCCAGCGCGCCAAGCTGGACCGACAGTTCGTCCGCAGCGTCACCAAAAGCCTTGGCCGCCTCGTCAAGGCCCTTGATCTGATCCGATATCTCATCAGCCTCGGACGGCATTTCTGTGACGTCGATGGCGCTGATAGCTTTGGCAGCGTCCAGGGCCGCCAGGTGGGCCGTCAAGTCGTCGGGGTTCTTGACGTTCTGGGCGCTCAGCGCTGCCAGGCCGGCCTGATATGCGGTGATTACTCCCTGCAGCCTGGCCCATTCTCCTTGCGCCCGCTCGAACGCCGCTCGCCACTGCTCCTCGACCTGATCCTGCTCGCCAGCGAACTCGCCGTCTTCGCTTCGCGCACTCGCGGTCGGTGATGCGGCGGCCACATCGCTGCCGGTCGAGTCGCCGCAGCCCAAAGTGCCGCCGAACGCCAGCCCCAATGCGCTCGCCACAATGAATGCGCCAAGCGCGCGGCGCTTGCCGCACCCAATTCCCTCTGTTGCGATTGTCATTTCTCCACTTCCATTCTTGAGCGACAGGGCATGACTTCTTGTCCTGCTACCCACCCGCTATTTCAGTCTCGCGTTATGGATCGACTTGCATATCGGCTCGACAATGGCCTGATTCTCGGCTACCGATTCGCAGGTCACCGCAAATCCCCCAACGTCCTTTATCATGCCCCACTGCAGGGCGGACCAATAGGTGAAGAACCGGTTGCCAAACTCGTCGACCGATATGCCCGATATGGTCGGCGGGCTCCACCAGGCCTCAAGATAGTCGACTTCCTCCTCGAGGGTGTAAGCCGAAGAAGGGTCCTTGACCAAGACGTCGAGCCTGTTTTGGCCACGGACGGCCTCGTCCCGGCTTTCCCAGAACCTTCCTCCCTCCTCCAATTTCCAGTCAGCAGGAACCGCAATATCGTACAGGGAAGTGATCCCGGTAGTGCCAGGAGTGCTTCCGCCCGTTCGGTAACCGCCATCGCTGGATGCTTCGGATTCGTCACCAGTAAGGCCAAGCCTTCCACCGCCTAGGTTCACCCACATCGCTGGTCGCACACCACCACGTTTCTCGTATGGCCCGGAATACAGGCCCGAATCGAAAACTTCGCCGCCGCTCCCGACTCCCGCAGCGGACCCTAAAAAGTGGCGTCCAGGTGATCGTAGCCACCACTCGTACCCGTCGGCGGCGTTCACCTTGGAAACGATGTCAAGTGGCTCGCCACTTCTTTCCAAGTAGTAGTTCTCTTCGACCGCCAGTATGACTTCCTCACTCACATCAAGTTGGGCCCGACGATCTTCATCGTCGCTAAAGTACCAATCCGCTTCCTCGACCGACAGAGGGAACACCTTGTCGATTGTTGCCTCACCCCCGTCAACAGTCTCTCCACTCGCGGATTGCCAATCATCCGTCGCGACCTCGGTGTCAACAACGACAGATTGAGCCGTCGCCGTGAGACCGCCGAAGAAGCTGGCGTTGAGCCATTCTCTCATCTCGCTTCGTGCCCAGGTTCCGTCGCTTGAATCGTTCGACCGCAATTCGACTATTCCGGCGGTTATGAGGAGTGCCTTGCCTTCGGAAATGTCCAGAACGCGCCACCCGACGTCGCCTGAGAATGTGGTGCCCCAATAGCTTTCGAACTCGACTCTACCGAGTGACACAACTCCGCCGACCTGGGCGTTTTCGATGCTGAACGGCTCTTGCGGCGACGGCGACGAGTCTGTGTGGGTGGGCTCATCGGTCTGGCGCTCATCGGGCTGGCGGCCCCCAGACGGTTCTGAAGACGGGCGCTCGTCGGCACAGGCGACGAGCAGACCGACGGTCATGGCCGCGACCAAGGTGTTTGCGACTATGCGACGGATCATTGTCCTATGCTCTCCGCAGTTGAAAGGCTCGGGCGAGTGGTGGCCGTCCGGCCCGCCAGCGGTGGGGTGACGCTGGCGGGCCGGCGGCAGATCGGACGTTTGGTCACTGGTCTATCCCTCGGCCTGGTCATGACGGCGGCGCTCAAGCAGGGCGCTGATGGTACTGATGGTGTTGTCGACGGCACCGGCTCCCCGCCGCGCCCGGCCGAATCACCTTGGCTCATGTCTACCTCTCATTCTCGGCTTCCTGGGTCTTCCGGGTGGCTATCCTCAGCTGGGCGCCGTGGCGCGACCCAACGGTTGCGGCATCGGCATCGTCCTAAACACCGCCACGACGGCGGACGACATGACTTCCTGCCATGCCACGCGGGTCGCCCCGCACGCCCGGGCCCACTGGCTGACGGCCGCGTCCACCACGCCGCTCGGATGGAGCCGGGCGCGCGTCAATAGTCCGCCAATCCCGACCGCCGTTCGCAACGCGAGGGCGCGGCCGGCGTCCATGACGGGACGGCCTGAGCGCACCTCCCGGACGAACGTTCCCGTGAGAGAAGCTCGGTTGGACGGCCAGGAGCAGACGATCGCTCCCCCGGGGGCGGCCAGCCTCGACATCTCGGCCAGAACGGCGTTCGGGTCGGGATGAAGGTGAAGCAGGTTGCAGGCGACCACTATGTCGAAGGCGTGCGGCGGCAAACCGGTGCTCGCGGCGTCTCCCAGCATGGTGCGCGCGACCCGGCCGCTCCTCTCCGCGATTGCGAGCATGTCCGCGGACAAGTCAACGCCAACGACTTCGCAGCCAGCGTCCGTCAGCGGGCGGGACGTCAACCCGGTGCCGCACCCCAGGTCGACCGCCGTTCGCCGGGTCGGCAGATCGCCGAACGCCCGTTCGCAAAGGGCGGCGGTCAGAGTCGAGTCCCAGATCAGGTCGTAGACCTTGGCGTACCAGCGCCAGAACCGGCCGTTCGCCGTTGGAGACACCTCAGTAGATGAACAAGCGCCAGCCGCCGGTGGCGATGCCGCTCAGCACCCAGGTGGCGTAGACGATGGCGATAAGCCCGGCATACACCGGTGCGCCGTTCCCGAGCGCCACGATGCCGCCCACGAGGAAGAGACCCCCGACGATGACGCACTTCGCAATGTAAGCAGCACTCTTGATCTTGGCTCCTGCGGATGGCCCGGAACCCTGCACTTCTTGGTCGCTCATGTATGTGCTTCCCTTCTTGGTGTTTGCTATGTGTGCGGTCCTGGCTCGGGGCCGGCCTTGGGTTGAAGCGCGGCGCGGACCCGATCCGGGTTCTTGATTTCCAGGGCGACTCGGAAAAGGATGCGCCCAGTGCTCCCGTCCGGCTCGCGAAACAGCAGCTCATAGCCGTCGCTGGCGGCGCTCGTGGACAGCAGCGAGAAGGCGAACTTCAACTGGTTCGCCGCCACGATCCGCTCGCGGCGCACGGCGAACACCATGTGGAGCGGCCCGCGAACCTCGCGCGAGAAGGCGATCGAACGATCTGTGACGACCATGAGTCCCTGCGCCCACTTGCCGTGCGGCTTGACCTTCGCCCCCGCCGGCGCGGGCGCCTCGGCCGGATCGTTGTCAAGGAAGGCGGGCCAGGAGTACCTCACGATCTCCTCGGGCTCAAGGACCGAGCCCATGGTCAACCCGCGGGCGCTTTGCCCGAACAGCGGCGGCGCCAAGTCCGTGAAGGCCATCTTTATCCAACTGGCCACATCCTTGCCGTCGACGAAGTCCTTGAAGTGATCCGGCCACCCACGTATGGAGTCTTCGAGCGTGGTGACAACCACCGGCTTGTCATTCATGCCAATTCCCTCCTCACGGGCACATCCTTAGCCCCATTCCGAGTTGATACGCGCTTAGTCATGCTTCACCCCTAACAGCGGGCCTCGAATGGCCTTTTCGGCAGCGCTCCCAGGGAACCTCACCCGCAGAAGGCGGGACGCGGTTCCATTTGGGACACCTGAAAGGAGCAACTCGAGTGGGCCGCGCCATTGAATTCAGTCACCGCATAACCAGCGGGGAAAATAGTGCCCACGGCATGGTATTCGACCACAGTTCCATCATTTTCGTCCGCGGTTCGGGCATAAGGTTTCACCAGGCCACCGATCCAGCCGTTGTCGAATATCGAGAAGTCATAGGTGAACAAGTAACTTCCGGAGAATATCATTGGGCGATCATCATCACCCGGCCGATATTCTGGGACGACCAGGATCGCTGCGCCACCGTCATCGAGACGAGTAAAGTCGCCAAAGTTCTCGGTCCCGTCGCCGGTCGCAAGAATCGGCAACAGACCGGTCACATCGCCTTCGGCGCAGCCTAGTCGAAGCTCCACGGATCCGTGCTCTGTGCCGTGCTCTTCACGCCAGGTCTCGCCGCCTTCAACGTCCGAAATGAAGCACTCGTGCCAGACCGTAAGCTCGCCCATTGCCGCCGCAAATTCTGCGGCGGCCGCCTGCTGCTCTTGGGCAATCCTCGCCTGCTCTTGGGCGACCTTGGCCGAGTTGGCCGACATGACCAAGACCACGATGACCACCACCGACCCGATGATCACCAGGAGCACACTGACCAGAGCGCCGAGGCCGGCGCTCGTCGAACTCCTGGGCTTGTCCTGCCGCCAGACGATGAATAGCACAAGCCCAACAATCGGAACGAGGAATCCGAGGAGGCCCCACCAGGCCGCGCCCGTCTCCTGCTCGGGCGGCCGCGTTGGCGGTCGCTGGAGGGCCGGGATTTGATATGCCATTGCCGCTTCCTTTCCCTACTACGCCATGGCGTTGAAAAGCGCAGTCATCGTTTGGTGAATTCGTGGCCGTCTATGGTGATGGTGTTGCCCGACTCGCTGAACGAATACGTGCCCTCCCACTTGTCGGTGAAGTTCCATTCGGCCTTCAGGGTGATCTGGCCGTCGCCGACCTTGTAGGAGCCGTCCTCGTAGGTGGTCGTCCCAAAGCCGCCGGTGGTGATCACGGCGTTGCCGAAGGACTTGAACTCCACGCCGGTGATGGGCTCGCTGTTGAAGTAGACGCCGCTGAGGCTCCCCCCGGCCGCGTTGTAGGTGCCGGAAAGGCCGCCGCCGCCGCAGGACGTGAGCGTCAGCCCCAGCACCGCTATCACAACCGCCGCGGCGAATTTCGCCGTTGTTTTCTTCATTTCGCTTCCTCTCGCATCGTCGTTTGCCGTGCCACCTCGGAACAGTAGGGCTTTCCGCGCGCGGGCCTCCAGTCCCCAATTTGCCGCCCGGTTTTTGCACCCCCCCTTTTGGGGGGCCTTCAAACTCTGCTAGCCGCCCCCCAGTCGGCTGGTGCATTATGGGTGGATGGCCGGACCGCGACGTGAAAACCGAGCCCCCGGCGCGCCCCGATCGGCCGAGCGCGACGTGGAGCGCTTGATCTTCATCTGCTTCGCCGTCTTCAGGGCGGGGGTGGTGGTGCAGATGGTCGGCTCGACGGTCTGGCTGGCCTTCGAATCCGATCTGCCCGCGGGATCGGCCGCCATGTGCTTCGCCGCCGCCGCCTGGTCTGTTCTCCTGTTCGCCCACGTCTGGCGGCGCGGCTCGTTCGCCGACTGCTCGACCTGGTGGTGCGCGGCCGATGTGGGCGTCGGGCTGGCGGCCCTGGTCTCGGCCGTCCTGACCTTGCCGGCGCCCCTGCTGGTGGGCACCTGGCACGCTTGGGCCTACGCCTACACCGCCGTGGTCGCGCCCTCGGTCGCGGCTTGGGCGCAACCCGGGCTCCGATCCGTCGGCCTGGCCGGCGGGCTCGCGGCCGCCTATGTCATAACCGTCTTGCCCCCCAACACCAG
>JAIRNM010000299.1 GCA_031258055.1 Bifidobacteriaceae bacterium | reverse complement strand
GATCACCGGCAACTCGGCGGCGACTAAAGCATCGGCGAGCCTATCGGCGTCTTGGGCACGGTCCATCACCACGACCGGAACCAAGGCAGAATCGAGTTGCAGCATTGCGGGCTTCCGTTTCGGCTAGTGAAACGACAGTGTTTCCTGTCAAAACGATGTTCGCATGAGTTCGGCTGTCGCGCAACCTCCCATCTGCATTCTTTGGATCAGATTGGACCGCATTGAATCAAACAGATCGGGTGATCGATCATTTCTGTCGCTGGTCCGGGTTTTGGTAACCTGGACCGCAGCCGAGATGGAGGGGGCGGAGGGTGCCTGAACTGGCCAGATTCTTCAACATCATCATCCGCATGCTGTACTCTGACGATTCGAAACACAGCGAGCCGAACATCCACGCGGTCTACGCAGTCGGGCAATGTCAATCTAGGACTATGGACCACCGCAACTTTGGCAAACGAGCCGAGTTTTGGCTTTTCGCGGGGTACCTGTTAGCTTGCGTTTAGACGTCGGTTTGGGGTCCGGCCGGGTGACCGGCATTGGAGCCTACCGGGGCGGGAGCAAGGCCAGGCGGCAGGTAATCATTCAGGACTCGGCGCATTACGGCGGCGACTTCGGCTTCACGGGTGCGGTCAAGGCGTTCCGTTGGCGCGGTCACCGAGACGGCGGCGCGGGGGTGGCCTCGGCGCAGGACAGCGATGGCGACGCACGCGATTCCGGGCTCGTTTTCGCCCTGCTCGCTGGCGTAACCACGCCGCTTGGCGGCGGTGATCGCCTCGGTCAGGTTGGCCTCGGCGCTGGTTGGCGTGGCGGCGCGCAAATCGTCATACGGAACCGCTGGCAGACAGGCCAGAATGGCCCGGCCAAGAGCGGTGGTGGCGGCCGGCGCGCGGGACCCAACCCGGGACCAGACCCGGACCGCCCGTTCCGGTTCGACTTTGGCGGTGTAGACCACCCAAGGTGGATTGAACAGACCAAGGTGAACCAATTCGTGGACTTCTTGACAGATGCGCTCCAAGACTGGCGACAACAATCCCGGCAGATTGTCCTGGTCAAGGTGTTGGTCGACCAAGTGGACAGCGCGCGGGCCAAGCCGGTAAAGGCCGCTAATGGGGTCTTGAATGACATAGTCGCGTGACTTCAGGGTGGCGAGCGAGCGGTGAGTCGTTGACTTGTTCAGATCGAGTGAACTAGCCAGCGGACCCAAGGCCAGGCCGTCCGGTCCGGCCTCGGCCAGCCGTTCGAGCAGACGCAAGCCGCGATCAAGGGCTTCGACTGGTGGTGGGCCGGTGGCGCTCGCCTGCTTGCTCGGAGCCGGATCCACGCCCATGCCTGCCAGCGTAGCAAGCCCGCTTCCAAGGCGGAGGCCGAGCCGCGGAGCAGCCTCTACCTGCCGCGAAGCGGATTGGGGCGTTGGCGAAAGACCAGGGTGTGGTTCTTCGCCGACCCGGCCGCCGCCGCCACATTAGCGCCGGAAAGGCCTGGTTTGGGTGAAGCGCTGTAGGGTTTAGGGCGTGTCAGCAGACCCAGGACAGCCGCAGGCTCTGGCCCCTAAGACGCGGGCGGCCATCGTCGCCAACACTGAGCGGTTGGCCGGTGAACTCCGCGAATTCCGCCGTGACTTGCACCGTCACCCGGAGACGGCGCGCCAGGAGGTACGGACAACCTCGGTCATACTGCGAAAGCTGGCGGAAGCCGGGCTTGATCCTAAGCCGTTCCAAGGAACTGGACTGATGTGCGACTTGGGGCCATCAATTGAGGAGGCGGGCTGGCCGCGTCTGGCGATTAGGGCGGACATTGACGCCTTGCCGATCCAAGACCAGACAGCCACTGCTTGGCGATCGCTCAAGGCAGGGGTCTCGCACGCCTGCGGCCATGACATCCACATCACCTGTGCGCTCGGCGCCGGACTAGTTCTGAATCACTTGCACCGCGACGGGATGCTGCGGTCGCCAGTCCGTTTGATCTTCCAACCGGCCGAGGAAGTCCAACCTTCCGGGGCGCAAGAATTGATTGCCCAAGGCGCCCTCGACTCGGTCAACCGGATTGTTGCCCTGCATTGCGATCCGCGCTACCAGGTTGGGGTGGTCGCCATTAAGACTGGCTCAATCACCTCAGCGGCGGACCTGGTGACGATCTACGCCTACGGCGAAGGCGGACATACCTCGCGCCCGCACCTGACGCAAGACTTGGTTTTCGCGGTCGGACAGCTACTGACCGCCCTGCCCGCTGTGCTGGACCGGCGGCTCGACCCGCGATCCGTGGTCGGCCTGACCTGGGGCGCGGTCCACGCGGGCGAGGCGCCCAACGCGATTCCCTCGTCGGCTGTCATCAAAGGCACGCTGCGGGCCGGCGACGTGCGCAGTTGGCACCGCGCCGCCGAGATCATCGCCGAGGCCGTTCCGCTGATCGCGCGCCAATACAGCATCCGGGTGGAGCTAGACCACCAGCGCGGAGTGCCGCCCGTGGTCAACGATCCGGCCGTGACCGGACTGGTGTCAGGCGCCGCCCGCGCCGTGCTGGGCGGCAACAG
>JAIRNM010000352.1 GCA_031258055.1 Bifidobacteriaceae bacterium | reverse complement strand
TGTTTTATCGGCTGTTGCTACCTTTGCTAGGAGCGCCTGGTCGGTCAGCCGTCGCACCGCCGCCCGGCGGATATGCTCATCGCTGTCAGTCTTGGCGACGTCGCCCAGGACCGCCTGGTCAGTCAGCCGTACCACCGCCGCCATGCGGACAAGGTCATCGCTGTCAGTCTTGGCGACGTCGCCCAGGACCGCCTGGTCAGTTAGCTGTCGCACCGCCGTCAGACGGACCGTCCGATCCCTGTCGGTTCTCGCCACCTCGGCCAGGAGCGCCTGATCCGCCAGCTTCTTCACCGCTGCCTCGCGGACCCTCCAATCCCTGTCGGTTCTCGCCACCCAGGCCAGGAGCGCCTGGTCAGTCAGCCGTTCCACCGCCGCCAGGCGGACCTGCTCATCACTGTCAGTCTTAGCGACCTCGCCTAGGAGCGCCTGGTCAGTCAGGCGTTCCACCGCCGCCAGGCGGACTTGCTTATCACTGTCAGTCTTAGCGACCTCGCCTAGGAGCGCCTGGTCAGTCAGCCGTTGCAGCGCCGCCAGGCGGGCGTCCCCGTCAGTGCCGGTTCTCGCCACCCAGGACAGGGCCACCTGATCTGTCAGCCTTCGCACCGCCGTCAGACGGACCCTCCAATGCCTGTCGGTTCTGGCCACCTCGACCAGGAGCCCCTGATCTGTCAGCCTCTCCGCCGCCGCCTCGCGGACCGTCCAATCCTTGTCGGTTTTCGCCACCCAGGCGAGGGTCGCCTGATCTGTCAGCCTGTCCACCGCCGCCAGGCGGACGCGCTCTTCCCGGCCGGTCATAGCGGCGTCGGCCAGGCACCCCTGGTCAGTCAGCGCCTGCACCACCCGCATGGCCTCGTCCGTGCGTCCGCCGCGCCACACCGGCCGGAACAATCCCATGCCCGGTTCCTCCTTGTTCACTCTCCCAAGCAGCGCGGCGCCATCGCCGCACACAACCGCCAACCCGCTCAGGTTTTTCCACGCCCAAGCTAACATAACTACTACCGCCAGCCCGCCGTCAAACACCGACCACACCACAACCAACCAACCCCAAACGACTTTGCTTAAGACCCTGGCCCGGCCCGCTCATCCTCCGCGAGTGTCGGGGAGATCTGGTTGACACGGTCTTCGATCCGCTCAGTGTGAACCGGTGGGTTTCGTTGCCGCCTGTTTCCTGTGTGAACCACCTAGGTTTGTGGCGGCTCGGCTTGATCATAATACGCTGCCTCGACCTCGTTTGGGGGGACGTAGCCGAGCGAGGAGTGGAGCCTGGCGGTGTTGTACCAGGAGACCCACCCGGCCGTCGCCACGCGCACGGCCTGAAGGCCCGGGAACGGGCCGTCCGGGCCGACACATTCGGCCTTGTACAGGGCGTTGACCGATTCGGCGGTGGCGTTGACGGGCGCGTCTCCGACGCTGCCGAACGACGGGGTGATACCCGCGTTGGCGAGTTGCTCCCCGTAGGCCAGGGAGGTGTAGACCGACCCGTGGTCAGAGTGGTGGACGAGCTGGCCGCCGACCACCGGGCGGCCTTCTTGCTCGCGTCCCCACAACGCGATCACGAGGGCGTCGGAGACCATCTGCTCGGTCATGTTGTCAGCCACATGCCAGCCGACGATCTTCTCCGCGAACAGGTCGGTGATGAACGCCGTGTACACCCAACCGGCGGCGGTCTTGACATAGGTCATGTCCGTCACCCAGCGCCGGTTCGGCGCGCAGGCCTTGAAGTCCCGTCCCAGCAGGTCCTCGGCTCGGGGCCTGCCCGCGGGCCGGGTGGTGACCGGGACGCGGCCCCGACGAAGCCCCTTCATGTGGGCCAGGCGCATCAACCGGCCGACCGTGCCCTCCGAGACGGCGAACCCCTGACGGCGCAGCAGCGCCGTCATTTTCCGGCGCCCATAAAACCGTTCGCGGGGCTTGCGGCCATGGGCGTCTAGGTCACTGCGGGCGTGGACCATCGCCGCCAGTATCCTGGCGTCCTCCAAAGTCCTATTCGACGGCGGGCGGGCCTTGAACGCCCTATAGGTGCGTGCCGCGATCTGTATCCCGTAATCCCGAAGGACCCGACAGATCGGCTCGACTCGGAAGCCCCTACCCCGCATCAGATCAATGAACTGGACCACTCTCACCTGCGACGGGGGTCGAGCTCCCCGGCGAAGAAAATCGAGGCCGCCTTCAAAATCTCGTTGGCCTCCTCAAGGTCGCGGACCTTCCGCTCAAGGTCCCTGATCCTCTTCGCCTCCAACTTCTCCAACCGGTCCTGCTCAAGCTGATCCGGGCCACGCCGGGCCGCCTGAACCCAACGACGCAACGACTCCGCCCCGACACCAAGCCTGGGCGCTAAAGCCCTAGCCGCCTGATAAGGGCTGTTGTACTCATCCAGGTGGGACACCACCATCTCAACAGCACGGTCCTTGACCTGCTGGGGGTAACGCTTCGACATGAAACAATCCTCTCAAATCCGAAGCGGCAACAAAACCCCACCACACCAGGCTCCGGATGCACCTCCCGAGCGAACCGCCCAGCCGTCAACCGATCCAACCCCAACCCAGGATGACTCCAAGCCAACACATCCAACATGAACACCGCCGACACAAAAAACCTCGTCACCACCACCTCACCCACCGGCTCCAACCCACAAGGCACATTCGGCATCAAACACACCACATCACCCGGCACCACAACATCAACCCGACCATCATCCCGATGCCGCACCGAACAACGCCCCTCCCGCACAGCAATCAACTCCAACCAATCAAACGCCACCGGCTTCAACGGAGCACGCACAACCTGGGTATAAGCACAAAACGCCACCCCCGGCTCCACCCGGAACACACCACCCCCGCGCCTCGCACCAGAACCTTGACCGGCAACCGTCATACACCCATCATGCCCCCACGAAGCGGCGCCACAACATCCAACATCCGTTGAACCAGCACGCCACAGCCACCCAGCCTCCGCGCCGACCCGCATTTCACAAGCAAACCACCCATCACAGCTGCGGGAGCGCTGCCCGGCGCCCACAAGGAAGGCCACGGCCGTCGACGGCCACCAGCAGTCGCCAGCCCGGACGCTTCAGCCCAGCTAAGACCGTCCGCCACCAGGTCATCAGGTCCTCATCCCGCGTCAGTGGTTTCGACTCACTTCTGGTCAACAAGCCCCAGGCAGCCTCGGCCTGCCCGCACCTGCGGCGAATGGCGGTGGCTTCCGGTGTCGCGGAGTACACATGCGTGCCGTCCGCCGTCACATGTCGACACTTGAGACCTGGTCCTTCATCCTCGCCTGATCAACCTGAAGGCTAACACACCAACACCGAGCCCAGCTCGCCCACTATCGGCAGAGGTCAGGGGGCTCAATCGATCACACCATTCAGGTGGTTTCCGATTCCCACCGCACCACCCAGGAATGCAGACTTGCCAACGCCTGCTTCGTGCGCTTCAATGCCTACTCGTCGGGCACCCCGAACGCAACGCGATCAGCCTGTTTGCGAGCCCACACGACTGATGCGGCCAGAGCAATTCCCGCGCTCGCCACAGCCAAAACTGCGACTGCGGCAATGAACCTATAGGGCAGCGCCCAAACATCAAGCACGGTAGGGTAAGAAACAGCAAGCGCTATTGCCCCGCCTCCGAACGCCACCAAGGCAACAGGGACGGCTATCCTCAGCGCCAGCGCAGAAGCCACGAACCCCTTTCGCGATGCCGTCAAATAAAGCGCCTTCAACGACCTCGCCGCGCGGATCAGTTCATTGCTATAGCCGGCCCACAGGCCCACCAGCAGCCCGATAACGGCGACCGTCCCAAACCACGTCACCCAACGCATGTGGTCCTGTGAAACATTTGTGCCAATGACCCACAGGTCACCTGGTCGCCGAACCGGCCATGCTGGCACAGTCAATCCCGCCATATGTCGCCTCAGCGCCTCCAAATCGGGAGACCCGCCCTCAATCGGAGCGACAATTAGCTGGGTCGTGTCTTCTCGGAGTTCCTCTGTCACGACGACTTCAAATTCCTCGCCCAACAGTTCCCGTACCCAGCGCGGTCGAGTCGCCGCAGCGTCGTCGCCCCCACCTCCGTCGCCGATGCCGAAAGCGTCCAGCGACCGCCGGGTACCGGTGATTACGGTCCCTCCCTGGCCATCGAACCGGACTGCGGCGATCACGTGGCTTTCACTCAGCGCCGCCCAAGTCGTGTCAAGCTGGCCCCGAACGCCGTCTTCTTTCACTTCGATCACAGCCAGATCATCGCCAAGTTCGTCGCGCAATGCCAAGATCGACTTGGTTTCGTCACCGACCGTGGTCAGCACCCCGTAAAGCAGCGTGAGGACTATCACGCCCGCGCCGGCGACGGTCCCAAAGCGAGCCGCTGGTCCCGGTCGAGCCGCTAGCTGAGCAGAACCAACCAGCAGCCCAGGCCACCCTAGTCGCCATGATCGAGCAGTCAGTTGCACAGAACTCCTCTCGATCCAGGCGCGGGCGCTGACGGGCAGCGCCGCCAATGTGACAATCGCACCGATCACCAACACCGGGACCAGCAAGTCCCCCATCCCGATCCCCTGCGTGACGTTCCCGGCAACCATCGTCGCCGCAGCGCTCAGCGGCGCGGCAGCGGCGCGCACCAAGACGAACCTAGTCGGCCGGCCTTGCTTCCTCACCGGCCGCCCCTGTTCACGGGTCATACGAGCCGACCCCACCACGAGCCCAACACAAGCGATGAGCGCTAAGACCCAAACGCACCCCAACATCCCCAGCGCGCCTCGTAGATCAACCGCCTGAAGTGTGTATGCCGCGCCTGGAACAGGCAGGTCCACCGTCGCCGCGAGGACGCCCACGGCGGCGGATAGGGCGCCAGCCGTAAGGATCGCGACCTTCGCCTCGTCCCACCGCCACATCATGAGGTCGGCGCGGGAGGCACCCAAGAGCGACAATATCCGGCTGTACCGGGCGCGCCGTCCCGCTCCGATACCGGCGGCCGCGACCGTCGCGAACCAGGCCGGAGCGACCAGCAGGATTATTTCAACTCCGAGCATCTGACTGATCGGCTGGCGGTAGTCCCGTGCCCCGAACGGCACTCCGCGCGAAGTACCGAAACCCGAGGCGACCACAGCTCGCTCAGAACTCAACGCCGCCTCCGTCACTGTGACGTACAGCAACCTTTCTCCGGGATCAGTCAGCCCGCTCTGAGTGATCCCGCCTGCCACGGGCCCATAGCGTCCTGCCACGGCCACGCCCGCGCCGACACTCATTGCCGGTGAAGCGATTACCTCGCCCTCCGAAGGCCACGCTTCCAGTCCCGGCGGCAGCGGCGCGTCAGCGACCAACGGCGCCAGGTAGATAACGCTCACGGGCATGTCGTCCACAGTCGTCTGAGTGTGATCCCACAACAGCGCCGGTGGCTGACCGGACGATGCCGCCTCTACCGGCGTGCGCGCGTCCGACCGCCGGTCCCAACCATTCCAAGTCGCCCAAGTTGCCGCGATCGCCATCACGGCCAGTATGAATAAGGTCGCCGCCATTGCTAGCAGCGAAGTCCTCAAGACCCCATAGCCAGACCGCCGAAAGGCTTTACCGCCTAATCCGGCCAGTGGGCTACCGCGCGGCATCGACCTGGCTCGCTGACATCCCGACCGGCCGTACGACGCCCTGCTCCAACGTGACCTGCCGATCCGCCATCTGTGCCACTGTCCGGTCATGAGTCACCACCAACAGCCCGCAACGCCTTTGTCGAGTTGTGGCGAACAAGCATTCGGCCACCACAGCACGGTTAGCAGCGTCTAGGGACGCGGTCGGCTCGTCTGCCAGTATCAGCATTGGCTCGTTAACCAGCGCCCGCGCTAAGGCCACTCGTTGCCGCTCGCCTCCGGAAAGCGAATCGACCGCTGGCCCCCCAATATCCAAGCCGAATTGAGTCATCAAAGCATCAGCCGCCGCCACAGCGGTCCGGCGATCACGACCCGCCAGCATTGCCGCCACCGCGACGTTCTGTAGCCCGCCCAGTTCACCAATCAGCTCGCCGTGCTGAAACACGACACCAATTAGACCCGACCGGATCCTTGAGACCGACCGCTTCGACGCCCCCGTCACAGGTTTGCCGCTAACCCAAATGTCACCAGCCGATGGACGCACCAAACCCAGCACGCAGTTCAATAGAGTCGTCTTGCCACAACCCGAGGGCCCCATCACAGACACTGATTCGCCGACGCTGACTGCCAAGTCCAGTCCGGCTAGGACGGGCCGTCCACCAAAACTGACTTCCAAACTCGTGACTGTCAACGCCGGGTTCACTTGATCACCGGCGTTGACAGTCATTTGTGGTGCCTCAACCACTAGGACCTCAGTAGCTGTTCCAGCCGCTGCAAGTCATCGGCCGCAAACTGTTGGAGCGACACGCCCGAACCGAACTGATAACCTCTGATCCTGATGTGACCTTTTTCGAAACCACACCGCCGTTGCCCTTCTCATTCTTGACGGCGTTCTCTGATCCGCGGTTGCTCTTCCAGCCCGCAGTGACCCATTTCCCGTCGTCTGCAGTGTCCTTCGAGTTGATCGTCTGCCGGCTCCCCGAATCCCATGCCTCTGCACCTGCGGTGCTCGCCGACTTGGCATACGCCGCCGACGCGCCTCCCAGTCCCAACACAAGTGCGCACATAAGTCCAGCTGCGATCTTGCCTCTCGCCATTATCTCTTGTTTCCTTTCTCCGTTCGTAGTTGACGGCTCTGGCCTCAACCGCCACCAGCGTACATCGGCCAGCTCAGGTCACTGCCCTCCCTTACACCCCGACCTGCGCCGCGACACTCTCTCAGATCAACCGAGAACTGTAGGTGACCTGCACGTTCATAGGACTCCGGCCGCGAGGACCGCTCCATCCAATGTGACCAAAATCACGTCTCAAGGGTGTCCCCCTGGGCGATCCGCCGGTTACCGGCGCCATACGCAGCTCCACCAGCTCCCAACCAGGAATGTTGCACTTCTCTAGCTAGAGGCCTAGAACCCAGGGGCGCGGTAAAGTCGGTCGCTGGGGGCTTGACCTGTGGTTTTGGGGGACACGCCGGGGCTGGTTGAGGGGCGGGCGCGGCCTCGGGGTGAAGCATGGCGAGTGTAACCCTGCCGTCTTCTTCCCCGGAGGTCGCGCCCAGATGCAATCTTCTATGAAAGCGGAGGTGACCTGCAACGGGTGACCGGGAGCGGTTTGGGGGCGCGCTCGGGGGCGCCGTGTGCGCGGGGCGCGTCGGCGCTGGTGGGGGCGGAGGTCAGGCCGCAGGGATTGGCGTCAGGTCCACCTTGTGGCCGAGTGAGCGCAGGGTTCCCAGGGCTTTGGCTTGCGCCCGGTCGGGGCGCCGGCGGAGGTGGAAGTCCCCTCCTGGGTCCTGGTAAGGCTGGTTGTTTGACAGCATGTGCCAGCCGGCGGTCAGCATGGAGCGTTCGACAGCGACGATGGCCTTCATCCCGCCGTGACGGGCGGTGACCCTTTTGAACCGCCCCGCCAGGTAGGTGTCCTTGGTTTTCGCGGCGGCCAGAGCCGCGATCCCGAGGGCGCCTTTGAGGTGGGCGTTGCCTGGGCGGGTGCGGGTGGACTTGACTTTCCCAGCGGACTCGTTGGAACCGGGTGTCGTCCCGGCCCAAGAGGCCAGGTTCCCGGCGGTCGGGAACCGCGCCATGTCCACGCCGATCTCGGCGACGATGACCCGTGCCACGGCGGCCGACACCCCCGGGATGGTGGTAAGCAGGTCGACCGCCCACCGGTGAGGGGCGATCTGGGCGCCGATCAACTTGTCGAGTTCGTCCGCCTTGGCCGCGAGGTGGTCGATCAGGTCGAGGTGGGCGCGGACGAGCGCCCCGTGGTGCTCGGGTCGGAACGGACCCTCAAGGGCCTCGACCAGGGCGGCGGACTTGCCCGCCAGCGCTCCTTTGCCCCGGGGCGGCGATCTGCTCGGCGGACTGCCCGCCGTCGGCCAGCGCGCCCAGCATCGCCCTCCCCGAGGCTCCCATGATGTTGCTTGCCGCATCCGACAGCTTGACCCCGGCGTCCTGCACGACCGCTTCCAGACGCAGCACCTGCGCCGAACGCTGCCGGACCAGTGTCGAACGGGTCCGAGTCAAATCCCGCAGCGCCCTGATCGGCGCCGGCGGCACGAACGACGCCGACACCAGACCATGGGCCGCCAACTGCGCCAACCACGCCGCATCGGACACGTCAGATTTCCGTCTGGGCATGTTCCGCACATGGCGGGGGTTCGCCAACACCACCTCGAAACGGCCCGCCTTCTCGAACTCATAGAAGAACGGCTTCCAGAAGCCACCGGTGGCCTCCATCACCACCGACTCCACCCCCTGCGCGACGAGGTGTTCGGTCAACGCTTTGACCTGCCTGTTCGTCGCCCCCCAAGTCGTCACCTCCGTCTTGGCGCGGACCTTGCCCTGGGGTGTCATGCTTGGTGTGGACATGGA
>JAIRNM010000201.1 GCA_031258055.1 Bifidobacteriaceae bacterium | reverse complement strand
CTGACAGGCGTTGGCAGCGGGCTAGGCATCACGACCGATCCGAGCGGGCCCAAATCCAGGGTCACGCGCGAATCGATCGTCACCTCGTAAGTCGCCTCGTGCGGTCCGAATGAGTAATCGGCCCGCGCCGTTGTCAGACCGATAAACAAGGCCGGACAGAGCACGGCCAGCGCGTACACTAGCCAAACCAGGCCCGCCCTGCGTCGTTTCATACCGTCCACACTCCGATGCTCCAGCGCTCCCAGTCAAACTGTTCCACCAGTTCATCCAAAGTGATTTCCGCCTCGACCTGCGCACCTAACCCGGATTCGGCTAAGCCTAGCGACTGCCAGATCGCTTGCAATACTCCTGCCGGACCACCGTATGAGTCGAACAGCGGCTTTCCAGCCAGCGCTTTGTCCCGCTTTGAGAGGCGCTGGCCGTGGGCGCCAAGAACCAAGGGCAGATGCAAATACTCAACCGGCGGTAAGCCCAACAGGCTACCCAGATAGCTTTGGCGACCGGCTGAGGTGAGCAGATCGTCACCGCGAGTGACTTGGGTGACCGCTTGGGCGGCATCGTCCACCACCACCGCCAGATTGTAGGCGAAGGCGCCGTCGGCCCGCCGCAGGACGAAGTCGTCGACCGGCTGTCGGCTGACCCCCACCAACCGGTCCACCACCGCGAATCCGTCCACCTGGGAGCGCAACCGGAGCGACGGCACTTTCGAGGCGCGGCGAGCTTCGCGCTGGGTTCGAGTCAAGCAGCGGCAGGTGCCGGGATAAGCGCCAGGCGGCTGGTGGGGCGCGCGCGGCGCCTCAATAATGTCCCGGCGCGAACAGAAGCACTCATAAACCAAGCCCTCCGCGCGCAGGTGCGTGATCGCCTGGCGGTAGGCGTCCTGGCGTTCGGATTGGTACATGACCGGGCCATCCCAGTTCAGCCCAAGGCGGCGCAGGTCAGCCAATTGCCGCTGGGCGATCTCAGGACGGCAGCGCTGGTCCAAGTCCTCGACCCTGAGGCGGAAGGCCAAGCCATCGCGGCGGGCCGCCAAGTAGGCGACAACCGCCGTGCGGAGATTCCCCAAATGCAGGTCAGCCGAGGGCGATGGGGCGTAGCGGCCGGCGCTCACAGTTTCAGGGTCTTGGACAACAAGAGCAGGGCGGCGGCCACCCGCGGATTGACTTCTTCGTCTGAGATCTCCAGGCTCCGGTAGATCGCCAACAGATGGTTCTCTACGGTGCGACGCGACAGCCCAAGCTGCAACGCCACCTGCTGATTGGTGTAGCCATCGGCGATCAGCCTAAGCACGGCCATTTGCTGGCCAGTCAGCCCGGCGAAAGGATCGTGGCGTTCGGCGGCGGGCGGGTTGGCGGACGGCACGTCCATCGCCACCCGACGGACCATCTCAACCAAGCCGTCACGCCCAATGTTAGAAAGCTTTGACACACTCGACCATGACCGGGTCAAATGCCGCCGACTTGAGTCGACCAGCGAGGCGACGTCGTGGCGGGTCATGAGCAGAACCCGCAGGCGGGGGTTGATCTTCTGGAGTTCCGCCGCCAGCACCGCCCCGGAGCCGTCCTTCTGCTCCACGTCGGTGATCAGCAAGTCAATGTGACGACCGGGCAGCACCTCGCGGGCCCGGGCGACCGAGTCGAGGGAGGCTACCACCCGCAGGTCCGGCGCCTCCGACAAAGCGTCCACCACCATTGTCCGAAACAGCGTCTCCTGGTCCACGATGGCAATCCGGGCGACCCGCCGGACCGCCCCGCCAGCGGGGGTAACCTGCGCCGAGTAGGGCGGCCCCGTCCTGATCAGGCGGCGGGGCGCTCCCGATGCCGTCCGAGGGTAGGGCCCAGAGCGTGGGTAGGCGCCGTTCACCTTCTGGCCGGAGGCAGTCGCCGGTTTTATCTGGGACTCCGGTATTCCCTGGTGGATGACGGTGTGCGGCATGGTCCTCGGGTCGACCCGACCCTGATCGCCGTCGTCTCGTTCGTCAGACAAGGAACCTCTCCCCAAGCACATCCCTCGGAATGGCCCGGGCAAGTTTCTCCGCCCGCCCCCGCTTGCCCATCCCGTTGAGGGCGGACACGGCCACCCGCCGGCACATCGCCAGACGGGCTGGAGCGCCTTCTCTCATTAGAAGCCGTTCCGCCTCCAAACAATACGACAATGCCAGCGAATGCTCACCAAACAATTCGTTCAAGTACGCGGCCACAGCCAGCGCCTCCGACAGCGAATAGGGGTGTTCCGAGCGGGTGATCGAGGCGTGGCGATTGATCGCCGTGACCGCCTCCGATTCGCGCCCGGTGATCCATAACGCCTGCGCAACGTTGATCCGGACCTGCGCGCGATAGCGGTCCGCCATATCCGTTGGCACCACAACGAAGCCGTCGTCCGGCATCTGGGCTTGGGCCCGTTCCATTGTCGTCAACGACTCGAACAGGCGGTCTTGGCGGACTTCCACCAAAGCTCGCAAATTGAGTAGTAATACCTGCATCGCTTCGGCGTCCGCCTCTGAGACGATGTGGTGGGTAAGCGCCGAACTGGCCACCTTAGTCAGGTCTTTGATCAACGCCAAAGCGCCGTCGTAGTCGTGCAGCCGCTTTATCAACAACGCCACGATCCGCAGGTCGACGAGGAAATGCGAGACCGGATCGGCGGAGATCGCAGCGGCGTGCTGCAACAGCTCATAGGACCGGCGCGGATCGGTCAGCGACAACATAGTGGCCATCGCTGTCGCCAGGCGGGCTGAATCGATCGGCTTGACAGCCGAGTCGAGCAGTTCCGCGAAAGCCGAGCCAGCGGCGTCGTCCCCGGTGAAGATCGTCAATGACTCCAAGTCGGCGCTGATCTCACCGGTCGAGCGGTGTTCAGATTCCCAGGCGCGCGCTTGGAGAACCAAAGCTTCATCTTGTTTGTCGGCTAGAGTGGCCCAGGATCGCTTCAAGGCCGGCTGCTTCGCCAAAGAGGATTTGAATAGAACCTGCGGGTCGCGCCAGCGCCTGAGTCCCATGTCCATCAGGAAACTGGGGGCCTCAATCGTGTTTTGTTGCGGGAGGGCGGGCAGAGCCGCGATCTGGGCCCGGCGAACGAACGGATACGGCAAGCCGACCGCAAGGTCTTCGAGGACCTGGCGGGCGAAGGTGACGTGGGGCAGGATCAGGTCGCTCACTGGATATCCCCGTGGGTCCAAGCCGCCAGGCATTCCGCGACCCGCAACTGCGGATTAAGCTTCAGCCAAGCCACAATCTGATCCACGTTCATGGCTTCCATCATGTAACACACCTTTCACGACCTTTGGGAACACAGCGATCGCTCCAGCTCCCAGTAATTCCACTGTAGACACTGCGTAATGGGGGTTGCATCGGCGCCCTCACCTATGTAGTCGATGTTAGCGCTCGAAACTCGCCGTCCAAAGCATAAGCCCGGTCGGTCACTCATTTGACATGTGTCCGCTACGGGAGAAAGTTTGTCTTATCAATAACCCAACATCCGCAGGAGAATCCATGGCCTCCAACCCACAATTGACCGTTCGAAATGACACCGACGCGGGCCAATACGAACTGCTCGCTGGCGACACTATGATCGGCCTGGCCCAATACGAGTTAGGCGACGGCCAAATCGCTTTTGTCCACACCGAAATCTCGCCCCAGGTCTCCGGGCAGGGTTTGGGCCAAGTGCTGGTCCAAGCCGCGCTTGATGACGCCCGCCAGCGCCAACTGGCGGTGCTCCCCTATTGCTCTTTCGTCCGGCATTACATTGAGACGCACCCGGAATACGCCGATCTGGTGCCGCCCATCCGGCGCGCTGCCTTCGGCCTTCCCGCTGTCGATCCTGCCATTGATCCCGCCAGTGCCTGACCGCCCGACCGCTCAAAAGAATCGAAGGAGCCCATCATGACCACCACCGCCGATCAGACCAGCGCCCGCCCGGTGGGCGCTAAAGACTATTACGGCGACCAAATCACCGTCAGTTTCGACCTGACGCGCTGCCTCCATGTTGGCGTCTGCGTGCGCACCATTCCAGCCGTCTTCGACACTAAGCGCCGTCCCTGGGTCTTGCCAGACGCGGGCGATCCAGCTGAGATCGCCCAGGTGATCCGGCGCTGTCCTTCTGGTGCCCTGCACTACGAGTACACCGATCCGGCCCGGCCGGTCGAACAGGGCCACAGCCCCGTCACTGTCCGAACTGCGGACGGCGAACCACTCTGGGTCGAAGGGGCGTTAGAAATAGAACACAATGGAAGGACGATGCCGGAGACTCGGGCGGCCCTTTGCCGCTGCGGTTCAACCGGCAATCAACCATTCTGCGACGCTTCTGGGCCTTGCACCGAATGGCGCCACCACCCCCACTAGCGCAACTAGATGTGAGCCGACAGCCCCTCTAAGGTTCTGAGCCGGTTGGGTTTCCGCCTTTCCCTTTCCGGCCCGGCACCGGGGACGTCCCTCGCCCCGCGATCAACCCGGCGCCGCGTGTCCGCCCACCGGTTGCCAGCGATCACTGGGGTCGGCTCGGCCCGGTGGACGGCCAATGGCGCCCGTCCCGCCGGGCCCCTCAACTCATCAGACCAGCCGCGGTTCGACCCGGCTGGCGCCAACCTCCTTTAGGCATTACCACTCATAGCCTGTGACCTGAATCACATTTCGGTGATAGTTTGTCGGCTAGCGGATTCTTCCGGCTGCCGGGTCGATGCCTCACTTCGCCGGGCGTAGGCGTAACAGCCGGGAGAACCGATCTCTTTAACCCCTCGCCAGGGGCAAGGCTAAGTCATCAGCCAAGTCGCGAATGACGGCTTACCCGCCGGGTCAATGGACTGATCAGGCGGCGAAGAATCCGCCTCGCCGCATCACGTAGATTCCAAGTCCCAGCAGCCCAAAGATGCCAATACCCATCAAACCGAAACCGATTGTGCGTGAGGACGCTCCGGCTGGTGGTTCGGGAGCGGCCAGGTCGGGTTCCCTTGAAGACCGGGGTGTGGCATTTTGGCCACTTGGCGCCGAACTAGATCCGCTCGCTGACGGCGTACGCGAAGCGGCGGTCGAGCCGCTGGGATCTGACGGGCTGCGCTTCAAAGCTCTCGGAATCCGTTTGGCCACCGCTAGTGCCGCCGGTGACACTTCCGCCGCCCGAGTCATCAATCATCGGGCCGCCGACCCTGACGCCGGTGTCATCGGTTGGCGACGGAACGTCCCGGCCAGACTTCGAACTGGTCGTCGGCGACGGCTTTAGGGGGACAGCCGTTGGTGTGGGGGTGGCGGGCAGGGTAGTGCGGCTGGGGGTGGGAGAAGGCGCTGCCGTTGTAGGACGCGAACTCGGCGGGGGCCGCGTGTTCGGGGCTTGACTTGTGGGGCGCGAACTCGGCGGCGGATTACTCGGCCCCTGGGACGGCTCGACATTGTGGACTGTCTGGCCGCTGCTCGCGACCACTATGGTTTGCCCGATGACGGTTCCGGCGGGCACA
>JAIRNM010000089.1 GCA_031258055.1 Bifidobacteriaceae bacterium | reverse complement strand
CCAGCGATGATCGCCACCGCTCCCGGGTGGTACATATACTCGCGCCGGATTGAGGATCCGTCCGGTAACGTCACTTGATCAGCCACAATGTTCCAGACCCGACCCTGGAAGACCGTCTCGGAGCCGGTCACCGGATACGCGACGGGCGTATCACGCACCGAGGTCGCATCGCCGCCTTCGACAGGGCCACCTTCGCCAGGGACGATGCCGCCGTCCCCAGCCCGATCCTCTCCCGCGCCGTTCAGCTCACTCACGGTTCCACCTCCAATAGCCGTCCCTCTGCCTGCCGGGCCAACGCCGCCCCAATCAACCCAACGAACAACGGATGCGCCCGGGTCGGCCGCGATTTGAACTCCGGGTGAGCCTGAGTGCCCACATAATAGGGATGAGCATCGCGGTCCAATTCGACGAATTCGACCAGCGAACGGTCGGGTGAGACCCCAGACACCTTCAGGCCCGCCTCTTCAAGACGTTCACGGTAGGAGTTGTTGACCTCGTACCGGTGACGGTGGCGCTCGGATACCCGCAGTGACCCATAGGCCCTGGCCACTTGCGACTCGGCGACCAACTCGGCATCGTAAGCCCCTAACCGCATGGTCCCGCCAAGGTCCCCCGCCCCTTCGACAATGGCGCGCTGCTCCGCCATAGTCGCCACCACCGGATCGGGCGTGGCCGGGTCGAACTCGGTGGAGGAAGCCTCCGCCAAGCCCAAAACGTCACGGGCGAACTCGATAACCATGCACTGCAAGCCGAGGCAGAGACCCAAGGCCGGTATGCCGTTCTCCCTAACGAAGCGCAAAGCCCCAAGTTTGCCCTCTATACCGCGAATTCCGAAACCGCCGGGGACAACTATCGCGTCCAACTCGGCCAATTGGCGGCGGGCACCCGCCGGGGTCTCGCAGAGGTCCGAAGCGACCCATTGGATGTCGACGCGGGCGTTGTGATTGAAGCCGCCCGCCCGGAGCGCCTCGCAGACTGACAGGTAAGCGTCCGGCAAGTCGATGTATTTGCCGACCAAACCGACCGTGACAGCGTGCGCGGGATGATGGACACGTTCGAGGAGCTGTCCCCAGTGGGTCCAATCGACGTCGCGGAAGGGCAGGCCGAGCCGCTGGATAACGTAAGCATCCAAGCCGCCAGCGTGCAGCACCTTCGGGATGTCGTAGATCGAGGCGGCATCGGCGCAGGTCACGACCGCTTGCTTGTCCACATCACACATTAGGGCAATCTTGTTCCGGATCGATTCGGGCAGGTCGCGGTCGGCCCGGCAGACAATCGCGTCCGGCTGGATACCAATGTTGCGTAACGCCGCCACCGAATGCTGGGTCGGCTTGGTCTTGAGTTCTTTGGATGGGCCTATGAACGGCACCAGCGAAACGTGGCAGAAGAAGCAATTATCGCGGCCCACTTCCTGGCGGACCTGGCGGGCGGCTTCGATGAAAGGCAGTGACTCGATGTCGCCGACGGTTCCGCCAATCTCCGTGATGATGACGTCCACCTGGTCGGATTCTTGGGCTCGCATACGGGCTTTGATTTCGTCGGTGATATGCGGGATAACCTGGACAGTGTCTCCGAGGTATTCGCCACGGCGTTCGCGGGCGATCACTTTCGAGTAAACCTGACCGGTCGTGACGTTGGCGGCGGCGCTCAGCGGCACGTCCAGGAAACGTTCGTAATGGCCAATGTCGAGGTCCGTTTCGGCGCCGTCGTCGGTGACGAAAACCTCGCCGTGTTGGAACGGGTTCATCGTCCCCGGGTCGACATTCAGATACGGGTCGAGTTTCTGCATTGTCACCCTCAGGCCCCGCGAACGCAGCAGTTGGCCCAGCGAAGAGGCGGTCAATCCTTTGCCGAGTGACGAGGCGACGCCCCCGGTGACGAAGATGTGCTGGACAATCGGAAGGGCCTCACCGTGGAGGCTCGCGCGTTGCATCACGGGCTTCTATCCTACTGCCCCCGCCGACCCTTCCCCCACCGCACGGGCGGCGATTCCGCTCTCAGCTCGATAGCAGACCAGCTTTCCCGATGCCGTCGCCCCCATCTTCTCGGGCCACCCGCGCTGCCCTGCCAAGCCAGTGCGAATCAGGTTATTGAGTCGGGATTAGCGCAGGTCGAGTTTATCGGCGAGTTCAGGCAGTCGGCTTTCGATCGCCACCCAAACAGTCTGGTCGATGATCTTGTCATGGTGGTGTGCGACCAGGTTGCGCAGACGCGTGATCCCGACCCAGTCAACATCTGGATGACCGTCCTTGAATGACTGCGGGAGTTTTTCCACCACTGTGGCAACTTTGATCAGCAGGTAGTGGCCAGCGTTGCGGAGCATCGCCCCGCTCATTGAGTCGGCCAGGTAAGCCTCTCGGCCAACGCCGACCAAATGGCGGGCTTCGGCGATGAAGCCTGCCAAGTCGGATAACCGCCTGCGCACGCGTTCCTCATCGGCCGCCAAGTCCTGGGCTGGGCCAAAGTCGAGGGGTTGCAGGGGCCGCCTAGAGAAACGGGCGCTGCGCACGTCCGGCGCGTCCTGAGGTTCGGGCGGCGGCTCACTCACAGCGGGACCGCCTCGGCCAAGACACGTTCCATGGCTGGCCCGGCACCGCTGTCAGCCACCACATCGACGGGCACGGTCAGGAGAGCTGACAGTTCCTCTTCTAGGGCCAAGACTTCGATGATGCTGGCGGCGGGAGGAAAGGAAACAACTAAGTCGATGTCCGAGCCGGGCTGATCGCTGCCGCGGGCTACGGATCCAAACACCCTCGGGTTACTAGCCCCCGATTTCGCCACCGTCCTTTCCACGTCATCGGCCAAGAGGCGCAGCAGCGCCGCTGGGCGCAGGTCAAGGACTCTGCCGATGGCCTGGCGAGTCGAACCGGCGGGAATGCGCTGGCCAGCCTCAATCTGCGCGATATACGGCTGCCTCACCCCGGTCAAGGAGGCTAGCTGTCGCTGGGACAGGCCAGCGGCGTTCCGGCGCACCCGAACGCGCCGGGCATAGTTTTGGTCGTCCACAAGACCCAGCATAGCTGGAGTATAGCTAGACAGTTATCGGATAGAGGTACCTGAGGGTTGGCCAGCGGTCGGTACGCTCGTTCTATGTTGCGTCCACTTGAGCGGAGTCCTGAAGGGTGACGAACACTTGGCTGGCGGGCGCGCTGGCACTGGTCCTGGCCGTGATTTGGCTTTGGGGACCGGGCCTGGCGGTTGGATTCGCCACCGGCTTGCGCGGTCTGGCTTTGGGGGCTCTCGCCCCCGCCCTGTCTTGCGCCGCTCTTGGTTGCGGCGCTCTGGTGGCTTCGGCTGTCGGCTGGCCTTGGGG
>JAIRNM010000311.1 GCA_031258055.1 Bifidobacteriaceae bacterium | reverse complement strand
CAGCAGGTTGATGCCGACCAGCACGTCGAATTCGCCCAAGCGCAGATCGCGCAGCAACTCGACTCGTTTCAAGGTTTCGACGTCGGAGTGCAGGTAACGGACCCGGACATCATGGCTGGCCAGGTAGTCAGTCAAGTCTTCGGCCATCTTCTTGGTCAAGGTGGTGACCAGAACTCGCTCATCGCTGGCCGTCCGCTGGCGCACCTCATGCAGCAGGTCATCAATCTGGCCCCGGGTGGGACGGACCGACACTGATGGATCAACCAGCCCGGTTGGCCGGATGATCTGCTCCACCACCCCATCTGATAGAGACAATTCATAAGGCCCCGGAGTGGCGCTCAAATACACCGTCTGGCCGATTCGTTCGAGGAATTCCTCGAACCGCAAGGGCCGGTTGTCCAGAGCCGACGGCAATCTGAAACCGTGTTCCACCAAGGTGCGTTTACGCGACATGTCGCCCTCATACATGGCGCCAATCTGGGGCACCGTGACATGCGACTCATCTATTACCAGTAAGAAATCCTCCGGGAAATAGTCCAGCAGAGTGTTAGGCGCTGTGCCCGGCCCGCGGCCATCGATATGGCGGGAATAGTTCTCAATCCCAGCGCAGGTGCCGATTTGACGCATCATCTCCACGTCGTAGTTGGTGCGCATACGCAGCCGCTGCGCCTCCAGTTGTTTGTTCTGCCCTTCCAATTCCTCCAGGCGCGCCGCCAACTCGGTTTCAATTCCGGCGATGGCCGCGTTCATCCGTTCCGGGCCGGCCACATAGTGCGAGGCGGGAAACAGACTGACAGCAGTTTCGGTTTGGATAACCTCACCGGTCAGAGGATGGAGCGTGGCCAGCGCCTCAATCTCATCGCCAAAGAACTCGATCCGCAAAGCCAGTTCTTCATACATTGGGATGATCTCAACTGTGTCTCCGCGCACGCGGAATGTGCCCCGCGTAAACGACATATCATTGCGGGCGTATTGCATATCGACGAACTGGCGCAGCAGGTCGTCCCGACCGATTTCTTGCCCCACCGCTAGCTGGACCATCCGGTCAACGTATTCTTGCGGGGTGCCCAGCCCGTAAATGCAAGACACCGACGCCACCACCACGGTGTCGCGCCGCGTCAACAGCGATGAGGTAGCAGAGTGGCGGAGACGCTCTACCTCGTCATTGATTGAGGAGTCTTTCTCAATATAGGTATCCGTCTGCGGGATATAGGCTTCTGGCTGGTAATAGTCATAGTAGGAAACGAAGTACTCAACCGCGTTGTTGACCAAGAGTTCGCGGAACTCAGAGGCAACTTGCGCGGCCAGAGTCTTGTTCGGCTCAATCACCAAAGTGGGACGCTGAAGACGCTCAATCAGCCAGGCGGTCGCCGCCGTCTTGCCAGTCCCCGTCGCGCCCAGCAGCACGACGTCTTTCTCGCCCGCGTTGATCCGCTCGGCTAGTTCCGCGATCGCCTCGGGTTGATCGCCGGACGGCGTCAGATCAGAGATCACCTCGAACGGCGCCACTGTCCGCAGAAGGTCAGTCACCGGGCGCATGGCCTCTAACCTACCTCTCAACACTGACGCGGCGCCCGGCCACCGCCTCTTGTACCGCCCATACGGCCCGTGACCTCGCTGTCCGCGGCGCTGACCGGACGGCATCGCCCCCCAACACGGCGCCTTTCTAACCCATCTGACAAGGGGCTCCGAGGCCCTCCGGCAGCCCTCATCTGCCGCGTTTCCTTAGGCCAGCGCTTCTCGCTGCCCACGCGGGCACGGGTCGCGGGCGGTGTCCCCCGACGCCCTGCCAGGCGGCGCTCAAACCCTTGAAAATGCCGTGACGGAAACCAGCCCGTAACAAAGCCTTCATGGACCAGTCACCCGGCCCCCCTAAGGTTACGGTGTTCTAGCGATCACCGACTCTATAAGGAGTGGTTACACCCATGTTCCAAAGCGCTGAGGAGGCCTTGGCCTTCGTTCGCTCCGAAGAGGTGGAGTTTGTCGATGTCCGGTTCTGCGACCTGCCGGGCATAATGCAGCACTTCACCATCCCCGCATCGGCCTTCACTGAGGATGCCTTCGCCGACGGGCTAATGTTTGACGGATCGTCGATCCGCGGCTTCCAAGCCATCCACGAATCCGACATGAAGCTGATTCCCGACGTCAAGACCGCCTTTGTCGATCCTTTCCGGATCCGCAAGACCCTGGTCATCAACTTCTCGATCGTAGATCCCTTCACGGGCGAACAGTACTCCCGCGACCCCCGCAACGTGGCCGCCAAAGCTGAGGCCTATCTGGCCTCGACCGGCATTGCCGACACGGCCTTCTTCGCACCCGAAGCAGAGTTCTACATCTTCGATTCGGTTCGCTACGAAACCAATGAGCATGAGTCGTTCTACTACATAGACTCCGACGAGGCCTGGTGGAACACTGGCCGCAAAGAAGAAGGCGCGAACCAGGCCTACAAGACCAGGATCAAGGGCGGCTATTTCCCTGTCTCGCCCTCCGACCAGATGGCGGACCTGCGGGACGAGATGGTTCACCTGCTGGCCGCCTCGGGCTTGACGCTTGAGCGCGCCCACCACGAAGTTGGGACGGCCGGCCAGCAGGAGATCAACTACAAATTCTCAACCTTGCTCCACGCCGGCGACGACTTGATGAAGTTCAAGTACATCATCCGCAACACCGCCTGGGAGGAGGGCAAGACCGTCACCTTCATGCCGAAGCCAATCTTCGGTGACAACGGCTCCGGTATGCACTGCCACCAGTCACTCTGGTTAGACGGCGAGCCGCTGTTCTTCGACGAGCGCGGTTACGGCGGTCTGTCCGACTTGGCCCGCTGGTACATCGGCGGCTTGTTGGCGCACGCGCCCTCGGTTCTGGCCTTCACCAACCCGACCGTCAACTCCTACCACCGCCTAGTGCCAGGCTTTGAGGCGCCCGTCAACCTGGTCTATTCACAGCGGAACCGCTCGGCCTGTATCCGCATCCCGGTCACCGGCTCATCACCTAAGGCCAAGCGAATCGAATTCCGCGTGCCAGATCCGTCCTCGAACCCCTATCTGGCCTTCTCCGCCCAGTTGATGGCGGGACTTGATGGGATCAAGAACCGGATTGAGCCGCCTGAGCCGGTTGACAAGGATCTCTACGAGCTCCCACCGGCCGAACACGCCCAGATTCAACAGGTGCCCGGCTCCCTGCCAGAAGTGCTGGACGTACTGGAGTCAGACCATGACTTCCTGACCGAGGGCGACGTCTTCACGCCTGACTTGATTTCAACCTGGATTGATTACAAGCGCACCCATGAAGTCGACCCGCTGCGCCTGCGCCCGCATCCGCACGAGTTCGAGCTCTACTACGACATCTAATGCGGTTGATGGGATGGGTTGACGCTTTTAGGGCTCAATCAGATCGACCACTGCGCGGTGACCCGGGGCGCTAGCAAGGCGGGCATCGCTGGTGACTAACGGCGCCTCAAGCAGTTCCGCGAGCGCGACGAAAGCGGCATCGGAGGCCGTCAAGTTGTCCCGCAGGGCGAGGATTCTGCGCCCCAGCAGAAGATGCTCGTGATAGGAGATGCCCAGGTCCGAAACGGCTGCCAGGGCCGCGTGGGCCTCGTCTTGGGTCGTCAACCCAGCCATAATGCGCCGTCGCAACACCGCCAGCGCCTCGACGGTAAGCAAGTGCGGCGCGTGTATCGAGACGTCCGGGTCGACGATCCGGCTGGCGACTCGCGCGGACAGGGGGAGATTGAGCACAAGTTCCAGGACGGCCGATGTGTCCAGCACTATCACCGCGCGTCGCGCTCCGCTCGAACCGCTTCGGCCGACGTCTGTCCGCCGTACTCCGCCCGCGGCGCCGCGGCCAGACGCTCCAGTAGCTCGGCGCGTGTCGGCCTATCCAACGAGCGCCGTAGCTCGGCCAGAGCTAAATCGCTAAGGGTGACGCCCTGCCGGGCGGCCCGCTGCTTGAGTCGGCGATGGATGTCGTCTGGGACGTTGCGCACCTGGATAAGAGTCATCACAATATGATGCACTCATCGAATCCTGATGTAAACACCGCGCACCGTTCCGAAGAAGCTCTGTATTGGTGGCCGCCACGCTGGTTTTGCTGATTTTGGAGAATCAAGCGTGTTGGGGACGGATCGCCTAAACTGGTGGGCGGTTTAGCCGCCAACAGTGAGGGAGCCCGTATGACAATCTTGGGACGGACCATGTTGCTGTCCAAGATTCATCGCGCCACAGTGACTGACGCGAACTTGGACTATGTCGGCTCAATCACACTCGACAGCAATTTGATGGCGGCCGTCGACCTGGTCGAGGGCCAACAGGTCGACGTGCTGAATGTGACCAACGGCAACCGGCTGACCACCTATGTGATCGAAGGACCGGCCACATCAGGGATGGTCGCTATCAACGGCGCCGCCGCTCGCCAGGCCGCGCCCGGTGACATAGTGATCGTCGTTTCCTATGGCCTGGTCGCTGAGGCGGCGCTCGGCCAACACCGGCCGAAAGTAGCCTTCGTTGACCCCAGCAACCGAATCGTCTCCCTGGGTGCAGCGCCCGGACAAGGATTAGCCGAATGACCACCCCGAAGGCCACTCCCCCAACCGCTCCGGCTTGGATCACCCGGGCCGCCATAAAAGTTGTCCTGGTGGTGGCCGGAGCCATCATCACCTGGTTCGTGGTGCTGAAGCTGGCTTCGCTCATAATGGTGGTGGTCGCCTCGCTGTTCGTGGCGCTAGCGCTTGAGCCGCCCGTCGACTGGCTGGTCAAGAAGGGCTGGAAACGCGGGTTGGCCACCGGAGTGTCCATGTTGGCGGTCGCGGCGGTGCTAAGCGGTTTGATAGCGGCTTTCGGCTCAATGTTCGTAGAGCAAGTAATCGAGCTGGTAGAACGGGTGCCAGCGATCTACGAAGATGTCACCGAATGGCTGGTCAAGCGTTTCGACGCGAAAATTCCAACCCAGAACGAAGCCCTTCAGCAGGTCGTTTCCGAATGGGGTGGGGCGCTGGCCCAGAACGCCTGGGTAGTCGGTTCGCAGCTATTCTCGGCGGTGATTTCGTTTCTCGGCTTGTTGCTGCTGGTCTTTTACATTTCCGCCCAGGGGCCCAGGCTGCGGGCCACGATCTGTTCGCCGCTGCCGCCCGAACACCAGCGTGTTGTCCTCAAAGTCTGGGCCACCGCCCAAGACAAGACCGCTGGCTATATTTCCTCGCGTGTGATCCTGGCTCTGGTCAACGCCACTTTCATGTTCATTTTCCTGATGATCCTCAGGGTTGACTACGCCTTGCCGCTATCGCTCTTCGCCGGTGTCATCTCACAGTTCGTCCCAACCATTGGCACCTATATTGGCGGCGCTGGCCCAGTCCTAGTGGCCGTTGTCGAATCGCCCCCGAAGGGTCTGGCGGTGCTGATTTTCATCATCGCCTACCAACAAGTCGAGAACTTCCTGGTCGCGCCGAAGCTGACCGAGAAGACGATGGAAATCAACCCGGCGGTCGCGTTCGTCTCGGTCCTGGCCCTCGGCACGCTGCTC
>JAIRNM010000306.1 GCA_031258055.1 Bifidobacteriaceae bacterium | reverse complement strand
GTTTCTTCCTTCCCTGCGGCTTCACCCAGGCTGTCCAGGTCTATGCGCTGAGCACCGGTAGTGCTGCCCAGGCTGGTCTGGTCATGGCGGTGTTCGCTCTCGGCACAACGCCTGGGCTGCTCGGCGCGGGGGCGCTTGGGGCCCTGGCAAAAGGACAGGCAGCGCGGCGCATATTCCGATTCATCGGGGTGGCGGTGTGCGCTTTCGCGCTGGTCAACTTGGTCGGCGCGGTCCAGGTGTTGCGGCCCGACTTGTTCGCGGTCACCGCCGGGGAGACGGCGACTGTTCGCAGTGACAACGTGGTCGATGAAGGCGAGGTCCAGGTGGTGCGCACCGTCCAGAATGGCACCGGCTACAGCCCCAGGGTTTCCACTGTGTACGTCAACCGGCCGGTGCGTTGGGAAGTCGACCGGCAAGCCTTGGGGTGCGCCTCTACTATGAACCTAAGCGCTATGGGCTTGGGGATGGTCAGTCTTGAGGACGGCATTAACCGGTTCGAGTTCACCCCCACTGAAGTTGGCACCCTGGCTTACACCTGCGGCATGGGAATGTTCCCTGCCCAGATTGACGTTATTGAGGCGCCAAGCGGCGGGGCTGACGCCCAGTTGGACGAAGGGACAGAACAATGACGGCAACTGACACCAGCGCCGAGCCCCGCACCGTCGACTTGGCCTTGACGGGCATGACCTGTGCCGCTTGTGCCGCCCGGATTGAGAAGAAACTCAACCGCTTGGAGGGCGTGACTGCCACCGTCAATCTGGCCTTGGAGACCGCCGCTGCCCAGGTCGCCCCTGGCGTTAGCGCCCAAGACCTAATCAAGGCGGTCAAAGCGTTGGGTTACGGGGCCCGCCAAATCAAACCGATCGGCCAGCCGTCGAGGAAAGGCGCCCGAGCGGGCGCCGGAGCGGGCGGGAGTGCGCGCGGTAAGCCTGTCGCTGGGGATGGCTCAGAGCGCGGGGCCGCGGGAACGGGCGGCGCGTCAGTCGCCGGGAACTCGCCAGGATTCGGGAGCGATCCGGACTCCGGGGATGATCCTGAGTTGGGTGAAGCCCACCAGTTCGGTGAGGCTCAAGACTTGGACGATGTCTCAGACGCTGGAACTTCCGCCGCCGAGGCGGATCCGACCGCTCGGCTGCGGCAGCGCCTAATCATTTGTGCCGTTCTGACGGCCCCGGTGCTGCTCTTGGCGATGATCCCGCCCTTGCAGTTCGACTACTGGCAGTGGCTGTCGCTGACGCTCGCCGCGCCGGTCGCGGTGTGGGGCGCCTACCCGTTCCATCGGGCCGCTTGGATCAACCTGCGCCACGGCGCCACCACCATGGACACCTTGATCTCGCTTGGCGTCTCAGCGGCTTTCACCTGGTCGCTCTGGGCGCTGTTCCTGGGCGGGGCCGGAATGCCGGGCATGCGGATGGAGTTCACCTTGGTGGGGGGCGAAAGGGCCGAAATCTACCTTGAAGTCGCCTCGGCGGTGACTGTGTTCATCCTGGCTGGGCGCTATTTTGAGGCCCGCGCCAAACGGCGCTCCGGCGCTGCTTTGCGTGCCTTGCTGGGCCTTGGCGCCAAGACAGTCGCTCTCCTGCCGGAAGGCCCCGGCGGCCCGGAACGGCAAATCCTCGTGGCTGAGCTGAAAGTTGGCGATCTGTTCGCGGTCCGCCCAGGCGAGAAGATCGCCACCGACGGCGTGGTGCGGGAGGGCGCCAGCGCCGTTGACGCCTCGCTCCTGACGGGCGAATCCGTGCCGGTTGAAGTTGGCCCAGGCGATCCGGTGGCGGGTGCGACCATCGCGGTCGAGGGGCGGCTGGTGGTCGAGGCGACCCGCGTCGGCGCGGACACCGCCTTGGCCCAGATCGCCCGCTTGGTGGCTAACGCCCAGAGCGGCAAAGCCCAAGTCCAGCGCCTGGCGGATCGTGTTTCCGGTGTCTTTGTCCCGATTGTTGTGGGCATTAGCCTGGCTACCCTCGCTGTCTGGCTGGTGACCACCGGTGGGCCGACGCGCGCCTTCACTGCCGCTGTGGCGGTACTTATCATTGCCTGCCCGTGCGCGCTGGGGCTCGCCACTCCGACCGCGCTGCTGGTCGGCACTGGGCGCGGAGCCCAGCTTGGCATCTTGATTAAAGGGCCGGAAGTGCTCGAGTCGGTGCGTCGCGTCGACACGGTGGTGCTCGACAAGACCGGCACTGTCACAACCGGCCGCATGGCCGTCGCTGGCACCGTCCTCGAAACTGGCCAGGACCCCGCCCAATTCCGGCGGCTGGTCGGCGCCGTCGAGTCCGCCTCCGAACACCCCATAGCGGTCGCCATTACCCAATACGCGATTGACCAATGCGCTGCGCCCGGTACCGCCAGCCCGGCAGGCGACGAAAGCTCCCTTCCCGCAGCACCGGTTAGCGCGTTCTCGGCGGTTCCGGGCCGCGGTGTGCGGGGCACAGTTGATGGGACAACGGTGTTCGCCGGTAAGCCTGACTGGCTGACCGCTCAGGGCTTGTCGCTGGGTCAAGCTTTGGCGGACGGCATCGTGCAAGCTGAGAAGCTGGGGCAGACGGTCACGGCGGTCGGCTGGGACGGGGCGGTGCGCGGCTTGGTGGCGGTCGCGGACAGGCCGAAGGCGACTTCAGCCCAGGCGGTCGCGGAGCTGAAACGGCTCAGGTTGACGCCGGTGCTGCTGACTGGCGACAATCAGCGCGCCGCTGAGGCCATCGCGCGGGAAGTTGGTATTGACCGCGTGATCGCGGGCGTGCTACCGGGCGAAAAGGCGGATGAGATCAAGCGTCTGCAAGCTGGGGGAGCCACTGTGGCGATGGTCGGCGACGGCATCAATGACGCGGCGGCGCTCGCGACGGCGAACTTGGGCATGGCTATGGGGACTGGCACGGACGCCGCCATTGAGGCGAGCGACCTGACCTTGGTGCGGGGCGATTTGCGGACCGTGCCGGACGCCATCCGCCTGTCCGCCGCCACTCTCAGAGACATCAAATCGACCCTGTTTTGGGCCTTCGCCTACAACACCGCCGCTATCCCGCTGGCGGCGCTCGGACTGCTCGGCCCCCTGATCGCTGGTGGGGCGATGGCTCTCAGCTCGGCTTTCGTGGTCTCGAACTCGCTCAGGCTGCGGCGGTTCAAAGCCTGGTCCGGCTAGGCAGCGCCAGCAGTGGGCCGCAGCGCTGATTGCGGGGCCGCGCCGCTAGCGGTCGTTATAGACGTCGCTACGGTGGCCGATCTTAAAGGCGTAGATGGCGAGTTCGTCATCGCATATCAAGGCGAGTATGCGGTAATCGCCGATCCGGTAGCGCCACTGCCGTGCCTTGGGCCCAGTCAATCCCTTGCCGAGCGACCTTGGATCGGCG
>JAIRNM010000181.1 GCA_031258055.1 Bifidobacteriaceae bacterium | reverse complement strand
CCCGCCTTGCTATTGCCGCTCAGAACAGTTCTACTTTAAGTACCGCCCTAGACTGTGGCGGTATGGTCGACCACCTGATGACACCGCGGGTCCGTCGACCAGTCACTCGGGATTGGGGTCTCCCGGGGGGTCGGGAGGTGCCACGGGGGAGGCGCCTCCCGGCCCATTTCTTTTTTCTGGGCCCGGAGGACAAGAGCCGTGCGTGACCTCGCCTTGCTTCCGAAAGCCCACCTTCATCTGCATTTCACCGGGTCGATGCGCCGCGCCACCCTAGCCGAATTGGCGGACGACCAGGCGATCAGAATTCCCCGTTCGATGAGTGAGCCAGTGGCGCTGCGACTATCACCGGACGAACGCGGCTGGTTCCGTTTCCAACGTTTGTACGATGCCGCCCGACACGTCGTAACCTCCGAAGCGGTCATGCGCCGGGTCATCCGCGAAGCCGCCGAGGACGACGCCTCAGAGGGCTCCGGCCGCCTTGAGCTGCAGATCGACCCAACCAGCTACGGACCCTATGTCGGCGGGATCACCCCCGCCTTGGAGATCGTCCTGGATGAAGCCCGGGCGGCTTGGGCCGCCACCGGCGTTGAAGTCGCTCTGGTGGTCGCAGCCTCACGGCTGCGCCATCCACTTGAAGCCCGGACTCTGGCCCGCTTGGCCGCTCGGCACGCCGGGACCGGACCGGGCCAGGTGGTCGGATTTGGCCTATCCAACGATGAGCGCCGGGGCGAGACGGACGAGTTCGCCCCCGCCTTCGCCATTGCCCGGGCCGCTGGGCTGGCCTCCCTCCCGCACGGCGGTGAACTGCTGGGACCAGCCCACGTCCATCAACTAGTCAAAGTCCTAAAACCAGACCGCTTGGGGCACGGCGTGAGGGCAATTGAGCACCCAGCGGTAATGCGGGAATTAGTGCGACGGCAGATCGCCCTGGAGCTTTGCCCGCTTTCTAATGTCGCCATTGGCGTTCATCCTGATCCGGCCTCAATCCCGATCCGCGCCATTCTGGAAGCTGGCGCCGAGGTCGCCCTCGCCGCCGACGACCCGTTGATCTTCGGCTCCCGCCTCAACGACCAATACGAAATGCTGCGCCAAGTCCACGGTTTCAGCGACGCTGAACTCGCCGCCCTGGCGCGATCCTCGGTCCGCGCCTCCCGCGCCTCGGCTGCCACTAAGCGGCGGTTGGAAGACGGCATCGGCCAATGGCTTGCGTCAAGCCCCGCTTGACGGCCCCTCGCGCGGCGGGACTAGGACCGGCTCCGGGCTGAGCTGGATACCGAACTGAGCGCGGACACGGGCGGCGATCCAGTCCGCCAAAGCGAGGACGTCTTCGCGGGTGGCACCGCCGCGGTTGGTCAAGGCCAACACATGTTTGCCCGATGCCGTCGCTGCCGCCCCGGACTCCAAGCCCTGGCCCCGCCGCACGCCGGCCGCGCTGATCAACCACGCCGCTGAGACTTTTACCAGGCCATTGGCGGCTTGGTAGCGCGGCGCCCCAGGGGGCAAGGAAGCGGCTTGGCTGAGGGTGATCAGCGGGTTGGTGAAGAATGAGCCAGCCGACCAAGTGTCATGATCGGCCGGGTCTAGAACCATGCCTTTGGAGCGGCGAACCGTCAGGACCGCTTGGCGGACGGCGGCGAGCGGTGCTGGTTCACCCAGCCGCACACCGAGCGCCGCAGCCAATTCGACGTAGCAGACGGGTTCTTCGGGTTGATCGGCTTGGAGCCGGAAGCTGACATCGGTTACCACCCAGCGCGGCGTCATGCCTCCGAACTGGGGGACAGACCGTTTGAGGGCGGAATCGCGGTAGGCGAATCCGAGGTCGTCACGGTCAAGCCGCACCACCTGGCCCGTTAGGCGGTCTATGGCGGTCAGCGCTGAAATCGCCCGGGCCACTTCTGCGCCGTAGGCGCCCACATTCTGGACCGCCGTGGCGCCAACCGAACCGGGGATGCCGCTCAGGGCCGCTAACCCTGCCCAGCCCCGTTCAACCGTCAGGGCGACCAGGGCGTCCCAGGACGCGCCGGCTTGGACTTGGAGTTCCAAGCCGCCGCTTGCTTGTTTGGCGGTAGCGGTGCTGGAGCGGTAGCGGACTACCGTCAACTCGCCTAGATCCTCCGCCGCTAGGAGATTAGAGCCTCCGCCCATCACCAACAGCGGCCTCCCGACCTTGTCCGCTTCGACGATGGCGCCGACTAGAGCCTGCTGATCGGTCGCGTCAACGAGCCGACTTGGGCAGCCACCGATCCGGAAAGTAGTCAGTTCCGATAGGACCGGATGGGCCGGAGCCGGGGCGGCGGCGAGCGGAAGTTCTAATCGCAACACGCCCACAAGGCTACCGAGAGCGACTGGTCCGGGTTTTGGTCAGCGGCGTCTTAGGATGGCTTGGGCTTTGCCTAGAACCTTTTGTGGGACGCCATCAGCCGGGTGGGCGGGGGCCAGGGTGACAGTCAGGTTGACCTTGATCCGGTCCGATTCGACGGCGCTGACTTGTCCGGTCACAGTCAGCTGGACGGCGCCCGATTCGGGCACCGGCACGGGCCGGGCGAAGCGCACGGCGTAGTCGAGGACCGCGCCTGGGTCGCCGCCCGCCCAGTCAACCAACGGTTGGATGACCTGACCCATAGTCAACATGCCGTGAACTATCACGTTTGGCAGCCCGGCCGCCCGAGCAGCGCTTTCCGAATAATGAATCGGGTTGAAATCGCCTGAGGCCCCAGCGTAACGCACCAAATCGGCTCGCGTCAGCTCTTGTATAGACGGACCGATCTGGTCGCCTACCTTCACTTTTACAGAGCTCATTCCACTGCCTCAGAGTTATCTAGCGCCCGGTGACTGTCCCTAGCCCGATCAGCCTCAGGCCGGACGGCGAGAGTCGAGAGGACGGAGGCGACGGGGCGGTGGACGGCATCGGACAATTCGACTGAAGTTGTGACGGTGGTGAGGGGGCCGCGTGTGCGGACCGACTGGACGGTCAACTCGGCCCAGATCTCGTCCCCCGCCACGATCGGCCGGTGGTGGCGCAAAGCCTCCTCCGCGTGTACCACCCGCGCGAAATCGATGCCGGCGGCGGGGTCATTGATGTAAGCGGCTTCGGCCCGCTGGGCGATCACCGCGGCGAAGGTCGGCGCCGCCACGACATCGGCGTAGCCCAAGGCGCGCGCCGCTATCGGATCGAAACAGGCGGTCGCTTTGGCCCCGACAGCGGTGGCGAACTCGCGCAACTTCTCGCGGCCGACCAGATAAGGCTCGGCCATTCGGTAAGTCCGCCCAATCAGGGACGGGTCAACTGCCACGACCGCGGTCAGCGGGTTTCGCGGTGCTCCGTGTGCTGACGGCAGCGGGGACAGAACTTCTGGAGCGACATCCGGTCTGGGTCGTTACGGCGGTTCTTCTTGGTGATGTAATTGCGTTCCTTGCACTGTGTGCAGGCCATGGTGATCTTAGGCCGAACGTCGGCGGTCTTCGAGGCCATCGTGCTTCTTCCTTCCGTTGTAGCGCCCGGCGGTGGTAATGAAACCGTAAACACTAGCCGAGAGCGCGGTATTCCATGACCTCAAGCATTGCCTTGGGCCACATCGGTGCCGCAGGGAGTCTACCAAGTCAGTCAGCTCGCTTAATCCGCCGATCCTCCGGCTCCCGGCTGGGCGCGCTCCAGGAATGGGGACAGGCCCCATTTGTGTCCGCGTTAGCGGAAAACGACGATTGCCTCGACTGAAAAAGGCTAAGCCTCACTGGTTAGCTGGTAGACCGGCGGGACCGGCCTGGTTGATCGCGTCCAGTTTTTCCTCAATAAGGTCCAGCAGGCGGCTCTGAGCGGGATTCATCAGGTCTGAGGCATGTTGAAAGAACAAGTCAGCGGCGGCTGGCGTGAGCATTTCCTCTCCTTCGGGATTCAACTGCGCCGCGACCGGCGCCAAAAAGGCGGCGAGTTCAGTGGCGATCTCTTCCAGCTTGTCTTCTGGCGTCTCAGGATCAAGCTGGTCGAACTGTTTGCCCATCTCGATGACGGCGGGAAACCAATGGGCGTCTGTCGTCAAAGCCCCATACGCCGCCGCCAACTTGGCGGTGGCCTCGGGGTTGGCCAACCCGGCCAGGAGAACCGTCTGGTCGCGGTCAATCCGAATGAGCCGATCCGGCGCCCCTTGAGCGGCGTACTCCTTAAAGAACTGGGCGAACTCAAGCGGCAAGTCGGGCGGCAGGCTCAATTCCTTCAGCCGTGCTACCAACTGCCGCTGTTCTTGGATTCGCTCGCCCTGAGCCGCCAGGTTCTTATCCAACTCCTCCAACAGCGCAGCGGTGTCCTGGCTCTGATCCTCGCTTTGGTCCTCTAGCAGCGGTTTCATCTGATCTAGCGCCATTCCTAGAGACGCCAACTGCCTAATCCGCAACACCCGCACCAAGTCGTGGACGGAGTACCGCCGATAATTGTTGTGATCGCGCCCAGGTTCAGCTAGGAGCCCAATCTGGTGATAATGCCGCAAGGTCCGGACGGACACACCGGCTAGATTCGCCAGTTCGGCGCTACGCATGGGCCGCCTCCCCTTCTTGAGCCAGCGATTGGTTTCTGCCGGGGTGTTCAGCCAGACTAACGCCCGGCACACGCCTCAAATCACGCAGGGCCGGGGTCGCTACCGCCGCCACCACTGCCGCCAACCAGAGCGCCGCGACTACCGCCGCTGCCACCTGAACGCCAGCCCATCTGGTCAACAGCGCCGCGCCGACAACGCCGATGGCTGGAACCAAGGTCGCCAGCGAATTCTGGGTGCCCAGAATCCGGCCGCGCAGTCGCTCTGGAATTCGCTCCAAGGTGACCACCCCGATCACGCCCGACATTGACCCAATGGCTATCCCCACCCCAGCCGCGCCGACGAACACAATTCCGGGGCTGACCAGGGTCGCCATCAGTCCGAAACCGCCCGCACTGCCCATCAGCCCCGCAACCAGCCAGGCCCTCCGCGACCCCTTGGAGCCGACCGCCGCGTAAACGCCCGCACCCACTAACATGCCCGCCGCTAAGCTGGAGAGCACGTAGCCGACCAGACCGGGTTTGCCGATTTCAACAAAGTAGACCGGCAACACCAGCGCCTGCAGCGCCCCCAACACCACAACCGAAATCAACGTCAACGACGTCACCGCCATAAGGAAACGGCTCGCCACCAGCGCCCGCCAACCTTCGCGCAGCCCTCCCCAAGCGATCGCGCTACCCACCGGCGTCTGTCCGTCCGCCCCGTCCGGCGCACCGCGCCCGGCATCGACTCCTCGGCCGATGCCGCCTACCGCCCCACCCGCCAAGGTTCTGCCCGCAGCACCTTCGGTTGGGCGTCGGTCGCCTTCAGGGCTTTGGCGTCCGGCGCTGGCTGGAGTTGAGAAGGGGGCCGGGACGACGGCATCGGGCAAGATGGCGCCGGTTGAACGCGGCATGAGGCAGGTTAACAGCGCCGCCGAGAGCGATGTTCCGGCCGTGACCCAAAGCACGGCCCAGCCGCTGAACAGCCACATCAAAGTGCCAGCGGCCGCGGGACCGACCAACATGGCGACGGCGCCGAGGGATTCTTTGAGGCCGATCAGACGTTCCGGTGTCACCCCACTGGCGCGAACCACGGCCGGAATCAGAGTTTCACGCGCGGTCAAGCCGGGCACGTCGCCGAATGAGCCGATGATTCCGAAGGCGATGAACCAGCCCAAGTGAAGGCCCATGGCCAGGTCGATCAACGGGAGCGCGGCGATGGCGACGGCCGAGATCAAATCGCTCACGATCGAAGCGGTGCGGCGGTTGACGCGGTCGAGCAGGGCGCCCATCGTCAAGCCGCCGACGAAGGCAGGCAGGGCCGTCGCAGCGGCTAGAGCGCCCGCGCCCATGACCGACCCGGTGGTCTGGAGAACGATCAGCGGCAGGGCGATGGCGGCAACTGAGTTTCCGAGGATTGACAGCACATATGAAGCCAGATAAGCGACGGCAGTTGATTTCATACCACCAGCAAAAACTATGACGCAACGTCACAGTCAAGCCCGCAATCCCGACCTGCCGAATCAAGCGTCGGCGGATCGCGCGGCAGCGATTCGTGCGAGGCGCGGGCGGTGCTTTCACCATCCGCGTCGCGGATTCGCTTCTCCATCTTGCCCATACATTTCGGCTGCTTGCGCTTGACGTCCGACCGGAGGTTGTCGGCCAGGTCGAAGAACTTGTCGACCTTGGCGGCGGCTCGGCCAATCGCGTCCTCATAGGTCCACGCAAAGGTGTCCTCCAGCGGTCAGGCCAGTCGGCCTGGCGTTGGCGAGCGGCCGCCTGTGAAACGGACTGGTTATCCCCTAGTCCTAGAGTCCCCACACGAGGTCTTTTCCTTACGCGACGCTCCAGGAGAATCTCTCGCGGGGACACCAAGAAGCCAAAACTCGGCTCGTTTGTCAAAGTTGCGGTGGCCTAGGGTTCTAGCGATCCCGATGGAGCGGGCTGAGGTGGTGTTGACCAGGGTGTTCGGCCCGCGGGTGTCGGGATAACTGGTTTGGCTCAGGTGATTCCGGGGTGATTATCCGGGATTACAGACACAGCGAAGCGGCTCCGACCAAGAATAAACTCCCTGGTCAGAGCCGCTTTTTCGACAGTCGGGCTGGCGGGATTTGAACCCACGACCTCTTCAAGTAAACCCCAAGCTTTCGTCATATTTCAGTAAAGCTCATTAGGTGTCGTTGAGCAGGCCAGACGCGGTTTCATGATGTGGATAGATGCCGTTGGGTGGCGTTGGTTTGCATCCAAAACGCGCCATAAACGTGTCAAAAGCAAAACGGGTTTACTGTAGCTCGCCCTCGCCGGTGAAGATCACGCGCGGGTAGTCCTCGGTAGCGGTGGTGTCGCGTTGGTGGTTGGCGATTTTCAGGGCGCGGTCGATGGCGATCCCGGCGGTTTGCATGAGCCGGAGCTTGTCTATCGGAGTGGGCTCGGGGGCGGTGTGCTCGACCGGGCCGCGGCCTTTGCCGCCCAACGCGAAGTAGGCGGCGGGCTGGTGCAACTGGGCCAGGGTGGTTTGGGCTTCTGCCAGCAGTGCGCTCTCCAGGGCTTTCCGGGTGGCGTCGTTGTCAACCGCTTTGGCGGCGACGGCGGCCTGGGTGGCGGCGCGGTCCCAGGTCAGCCCGAGCCTTGCGGAGGCCCGGTAGACGGTTGACCGGGAGCGGTCCATGCGCCTTGCCGCCTCGTGCTGTGAGACGCCCTCGCCATGCAGGGCCGTCAGGGTTTGGTCGTCTGCTGCGGACCATTGGGGCCTGCCTCTGGACACTGGGACGCTCCCTCCGCGCGTTTGCTGCTACCGCACCATTTTACCGGTTGACGTGCGAAAACGCGGTTGCCGG
>JAIRNM010000171.1 GCA_031258055.1 Bifidobacteriaceae bacterium | reverse complement strand
CAATTCCCTCGCAGCAGTTGCCGGACACAATAGGCCGACTATAGGTAGACCGGCAACGAGCCGTTTACGCGGGCATTAGAAAGGAGCGGGTTCCGGTCCGTTTGGGAACCCACCCCTCTTTGTGCCTAAGTCCTCGCCATCCCTGGCTCTGTGTGATAGGTGCTGGCCAGGTCAGGTGTCGCCGTCTCCCTCCGGTTGGTCGACAAACTGCACATCCTTGATCGACAGCCGCGAGCCCCAAGTCATATCGGCGGAGAAACTAGTCGCCGGCACTACCGCCACCTGAGCAACGGTCCGCTCCGAGAATGTCACGGTGGCGGTGTGGATGTCACTCCCCTCCATCGGGAAGGAACCAACTTTCTCCCATCCACCGGTCGCTCCAAGAACGTAGACGTCGAAGCTGGCGTTCTTTAGCTGATCGAGATAGGAATCTGATGAGGCGCTGGCGATGTAATACTGCACGGCCACGCCGGTGCAGCCAGGCACGGCGGTGCTAAATTCAGCTGGCCAAACCTCGTAGGGCGTTCCCGGCATGGCCACCCGCGCATCGGTCGAATCCCACCGGTACGGGTTGACAATTGTCACTTGTAATGTGGCCGACGGACCTTCCGGGGACTTGACCGTAATTGTCGCGCTGTAGTCGTCGTAGTCATCCCAGACCGCATAGACCAAGCCGGTGGAACTGACCCCGGCGGAGGTAGGATCGCTGCTCGAATAAGTGACAGACTTATCGGCCGCGTCGTCCGGTTCAACTGTCGGCTCGATTTGGTAGCTTTCGCCCGGCGCCAGTTCGATTTCCGAGTCAGCCAGCCCAATCGACTTGACCAGGCGGTGCGCGTCAATGGCGATTTTCTGGGTGATTTCTCCACAGGTCACGGTGACCGTAGCGGTGCCGGCTTTCTTCACGGTCAGTTTCCCGTCCCGGTCCGCCTCGACCACTGAATCATCATCCGAGCTATAACCGACCGGGTAGGTCGATTCCGCTGGAACCACCTCCGGCTCCAATTCGTAAACCTCGTCTAGGTCCAGCATCAGGTCGGTGGGGACATTCAAGAGTTCTTCCGGTGGCACCGACACATTGAACGAATAGGTCTTGGTCACTTTCCGTAGTTTCGAGCTAACCGTCACCTCGGCTTTGCCGGTCTTGACACCTTTGATTTCGAAGTTGCCATCAGACTCGACGACCTGCAGCACACCCGGCTTACTTGAGGTGAGCGTCAACTTGTCGATGAAAAGCTTGTTCGGGCTGCTCGCCAAAGTCACTTTGACTGATTCTTTGGGCGAGATCGAATAGACGTCATCGACCGGCTTGATCCGGTCGAAGCTGGCGCTGACTGACTTGGCGGTGAAAGCCGACAGGCCAAATCCGCCCCCCGCCCCCAGCGCCAAAGCGATCGCGGCAACCAGGATCATGGTCAGGGTCTTCGGGCGTTTGGGACTGCCCTTGGGCTGACCAACCGGGCCAGTTGGCCCTCCCTGCGCTGCGCCCATTGGCGGCCCACCGAACGAAGGATCGTCCAGCGGCGAAGCCGCCCCACCGCTTTCACCCACCGGGGCCGGCTCAAACGGCGCCGCTGACGGCCCATAGGCGACCGGCTCGGTCGCGTTACCCCGCTCATAGTCAATCGGCTCGGTCGCGTTTCCGCTGCCATAATCAATCGGCGCGGTCTGGTTGGCCGGCCCATGATCAGCCGAAACTGGCGTTCCGCAGTTCGGGCAAACTGTCGCTCCGGGGGGAAGAAGAGCTTGGCATCGTTGGCAACGCATGGCTAAATCCTAGGCTCCGGGCCGGTCAAAGACCACGGCCCCGTCAGCTCTATTCCGGTAATCGCACTTCGCGTAAACAATTGTGGCCTCCTTCTTAGCTGTGAATCGTCGGGTCTTGCCCTTAGCAAGCTCCCGCCAGTCTGTCAGCGCTCGGACGGGCATGGGTCTGCTTCGCGCAGACACTTTTGCGCCGCTGCCGAGGCGTAGAGGCAAAGTGTCGCCGCCATCGCCAGATTGAGCGACTCGGCTCGGCCGTAGATCGGTATCCGCACCGTCTTGTCCGATGCCGCCGTCGCGGCCCCACTTAGACCGCGCGCTTCGTTTCCGAACAGCCAGGCGGTCGGCTGCTCCAAATCCGCTTCCTCCAGACGGACCGATCCGTTCGCGTCCGCCCCCATCAGCCGCAGTCCCGCCGCTTGGAGCGGCTCGGCGATCTCCGCCACCGGGCCGGTCCGCAAGACCGGCAGATGAAAGTACGAGCCAGCCGAAGCCCGGATCACCTTCGGCCCTGTCGGGTCGACGGCCTGGTCCGCGAAGACGACTAAGCCCGCCCCGGCTCCATCGGCCGCCCGGATCGCGGTGCCAGCATTGCCGGGGTCCCTGACCTGCTCAAATACCGCCACTAAAGTCACCGGCGCAGTATTCCGGGCGGGCCCCCCTAGAACCCGCCCTACACCCGGTTCCGCCCCTGTTGCGGCGCTGGGAGTGAAGCTCCCACCAGCCGAAACGCCGCAAGAAGGGGTTGCCTCAGCGCGTCGGAGAGTGCCGTCTAACACTCCGGCCAACGACCAACCCGCCCAGGGGTCTTGGGCCACGGCTACCAGGCCCTGCGAATCAGGCGAAATAGCCCGCACATATTCGCCGCTGGCCAGGTGTTGGTACCCGCCCGAGGCGAGCGTGGCGGCGACGATTTCCGGGTGAGTCTCAGCGGCGGCGGCCGTCAGGTAAAGGTCCCTCACCAATCCCTCCCGCGCCGCTTCGCGGCAGGCTTGCGCTCCTTCCACCAGCACCTGGCCGTCTGCTCGCCGCTGCGCTGCCTTGGCCAACCGCCTGATCCGTTTGATCCGGTCGGAGGCCAGGTTGGTGAGCACGGGGCGCTCGCCAAGAGCGGTCAGGCAGCGGCGGGCGCGTTGACGTCCGCTGGCAGGGCCCGCTTGGCCTGCTCGACCAACTGGCCAAAGGTTGCCGGATCGGTCGCGGCGATTTCCGCCAGCATTCGACGGTCCACTTCGATGTCAGCGAGGTGGAGTCCCTGGATGAAACGGTTGTAAGTCAAGCCGTTGGCGCGAGCAGCAGCGTTGATGCGCTGAATCCACAGGCGCCTAAAATCCCCTTTGCGGGCTTTGCGGTCGCGGTAAGCGTAGTTGCCGGAATGCTGGACTTGCTCTTTCGCCTTGCGGTACAGCCGTGAGCGCTGCCCGCGGTAGCCTGAGGCTTTCTCAAGAATGGAACGGCGCTTCTTGCGCGCGTTGACAGACCTTTTGACTCGTGCCATTTTCTTCTTCTCCCCTCTCAGCGGCCCAGCAGGCGCCTGACGTCTTTGCGGTCAGCTTTGGCCAGAACCTTGTCAACAGACAACCGGCGCGTGCGGCGCGACGACTTCGTTTCGAGTTTGTGCCGCATTCCTGTCTGTTCGTGCATGATCTTGCCGCTGCCGGTCACCCGGAAGCGCTTTTTCGCACCTGAGTGCGTCTTGTTCTTTGGCATGGCTCTAGCTTTCCTTCGTCGATTCTTCTGCTGATCGCGCTCGGCTCGGCTGGGCCTGGCCCGAGCGCGGTTTGTGTGCCTGCCTTGATCGGGCTGGCTGTGTCCGTCCTCGCTGGACGGCGGGTTTCGGAGCTGGTCTGGGCGTCGGTTTGGGCTTCGGCCCACCGGAAGGCGGCGCTGCAGGAACCGCTTCGGCAGTTCGCTCAGCCGCCGCTGGTGGCGCTGCAACAGCCGCCGCTCGCGGTCTGGCTGGCATTTCAGTAGTGGAGGCGTTTCGGCGAGCGCCTGGTCCGGTTGAGCGCGTCGGCGGTGCGGCCGGGCGAGAAGTCGGCGCGACCGGGCGAGCCGGGGCTTTCCGATCAGCGGGCTTGGCGATTTGATCGGCTCGGGCCGGTGCGGCTTCGACGGGCGCTGCCACTTCGGCGGGCGCTGCCACTTCGACGGGCGCTGTCACTTCGACGGGCGCTGTCACTTCGACGGCATCGTCCACTTTTGCTTTCTGGGCGGTGGGAACATGGTCCTGGGCGGCAGAAAGGGCAGGCTGAGTTCTAGCTTGGGGCGGCGGACCGGAATCGCGCGACCGCTTGCGG
>JAIRNM010000119.1 GCA_031258055.1 Bifidobacteriaceae bacterium | reverse complement strand
GCCACGAGCCACGGGGACGTACTTGGTGGCTCACATAAGAGTGAGCCACCAAGTACGTCCCCGTGGCTCACCGCTGGCCGGGCTTCGGCGCTTGCGGCATATCCCGGTGGCATATACAGTGTTTAGGTGACTACCACGCCTTTGTTCTCCAACAACCGCTCCCAGGCCGTCCGCCTGCCCAAAGCAGTGGCCTTTCCGCCCGGAGTCCGGGCCGTAACTATCCACGTAGAGGGTCCCTCCAGGGTGTTGACCCCGGTGGGGAGCGGCTGGGAAGAATGGTTTTCTCGCGCCGGACGGGCGACCGATGACTTCTTGGCCCAGCGCGACCAGGGCACCGCCGAGGAGCGTACCGCCCTGTGACAATCCGCTATCTGGCAGACACCAATGTGGTGGTCGACCTGCTCCGCCGCCCAGAAGTCCTCGACCCAACTAAGTTCGCAGCCGCCGAGGAGGCTATCGGCGTGTCGTCGGTCACCGTGATGGAACTCGAATATGGGGTGGCTCTGTCCAGCGACCCGACCCGGAACCGCTCCGAGGTCAATGCGGTGCTCTCGCGCTTGCGGGTGCTGCCCCTCGACCAGGCGGCAGCCGAACACTCGGGCCGAATCCGCGCCGACCTCAAGCGCCTGGGCACACCCATCGGACCTTTTGACTCGCTGCTAGCTGGCCATGCCCGTAGCCTGGGCCTGACCTTGATTACACACAACACCGGTGAGTTTGACCGAGTGCCCGGTCTCCTCACCGAAGACTGGCACGCCGAATGACGATGACGGTTCCTTCGACCGCGGCACACGTCATCCCGAGAGTCTGCGACTTCGCGCAGAATGACGTTGAGAGTTTCCCGCCATCCCGCGCGGAGCGAAGCGCAGTCGCGGGATCTCGCCGCTCCCGCTCGCCGGGCCCAGCGTTCACTCCGAGTCGGAGTGCTCGGCTAAATAGGCGTCCGACACATATGGCACTAACGGGACCGACTCGCCCGAACCGGTCTTGAGCTGGAAATCTTCAATCTGCGCGTCGGTAGGAATGTCGAACCAGATTGAGAATTCCGGTTGGATCGGACTGAGCAATGAGAGGTTCGCGGTCTCGTCGATTGCGACCACGTGAAGGCACAGCTCGCCGCCGTCAGGGCAGTAGAGGAGGTCGCCTAAAGCCGGGGTCGGCTCGTAAACGGTGCCGTCAGCTTGCTCAAGCGTAATTGGGCTTGCCGATAAGTCCTGGCGGAGGTTCGGCAGGTCAAACCCGTCGGCTCCGCCCGGTCCCCCCAGGTAAGTGAACAGAATCTTGACCGGCTTGCCAACCCACTCGTCGTCCTCTCCTCCGGCTTGTTGCGGATCGTCGGACACCAACTTGAAACCGACCTCGTAATCGCGCCACTCGAACTCAACGCCTTCGAGGGTCGGCCCGGCCGACGACGGAGGCGCTTCAGTCTCGGCGTCCGGGGTCCTCGCGGTCTGGCTTGAGGCCTTCGCGGTCCTCTCATCCGCCGGGGATTCACCGCCTTCTTGTGAGTAGGCGCTGCACCCGGCAGTGGCCAGATAAGCGCCGACGATGACCGCCGCAACGGCGATTCCGTGCCCAAAACTCTTACTCATTATCCCGTTCCTTCCTGCGCTGAAAACACTGTTACGACTCGGACGGCTAGGTGCCGTAAACCTTGACGAGTGAGTGCGCTTCGCACCGCACCCGACCCGTCATCCCCGCGAAGTCGCGTCATCTCGTTGAACCCTTCACAAGCTAACGATTTGGGCAATGTCAGTGGTCTGCTCACAGCAGACACTTGACGAACACTGTCGGCTCGAACCAACCCGGCCCTTGGACGCTACTGTGCGGAACTCAATAGCGACGAATCCCTCGCCGCTCCCGTTAGGCGAGGGCCTTTTCCAGGTCATCGCGGGCGCTCAGGCGGTCCAGCCGGGCCGCGCGCAGGCGTGACCAAACCACTGGGGCGATGGCGATCAACCCAGCGGCGACCGCCACCGAAACCCGCACCACCTGGTTCGCGTCCTGGTCCAGCGACATGGTTACCACCAGCGGCGCGATCAGCACACTTACCAGGTTCATGACCTTGATCAGGGGGTTGATAGCCGGTCCGGCCGTGTCCTTGAAGGGATCACCAACGGTGTCCCCGATCACCGCCGCCGCGTGGGCGTCGGAGTTCTTACCGCCGTAAAGCCCATCTTCGACTAGCTTCTTGGCGTTGTCCCAAGCGCCGCCCGAGTTGGCCAGGAACACTGCCATCAGCAGCCCGGTGGTGATGGCACCGCCCAGGAAACCGGCCAGCGGGCCAACACCCAACCCCATTCCGACAGCGACCGGGGCGAACGCGGCCAACAAGCCGGGAGCGACCAATTCGCGCAGGGAATCGCGCGTGCAGATATCGACAACTTCCGAATAATCAGGCTTGACCTCGCCCGTCATGATGCGTGGTTCGTTGCGGAACTGGCGGCGGACCACCAAGACGATGGCGCTGGCGGCCCGGGTGACGGCATCGACCGCTAAACCGGAGAACAAGAAGACGGTGGCGGCGCCCAGAATCACGCCGACCAGGGTGAGCGGCTGAATGATCTGGTAATCCAGCATCGCGGCGCGCAGACCCTCATCGCTGAGCAGGCTCCCCAGATCGTCAAGAGCGCTCTGGACGGCATCGTTGTAAGAACCGAACAAGGCGGTGGCGGCCAGGACAGCGGTGGCGATTGCGATCCCCTTGGTGATGGCCTTGGTGGTGTTGCCAACCGCGTCAAGGTCAGTGAGGGCCTGCGCCGCCTCACCGCTAACCTCACCTGACATCTCGGCTATTCCCTGGGCGTTGTCGGAGACCGGCCCGAAGGTGTCCATCGCCACGATCACGCCGACTGTCGTGAGCAAACCGCAACCGGCCAAAGCCACCAAGAACAAGGCGATGGTCATATTGCCGCCGGAGAGCAAGAACAGTCCGCACAGCGCCGCCGCGATGGTGCCAGCGGTGTAGACGGCGGACTCGAAGCCAACGCCAATGCCGGACAGCACCACCGTGGCTGGGCCGGTCGTCGAAGTCTTAGCCACATGCCGGGTGGGCCGAGTCTCGGTGCCGGTGAAATAGCCGGTGATCCACAAAATCAGCCCGGCCAGCACAATCCCAATCACAACGGCGCCGATCACTGCGAAGCGCGGGTCCGCGTCACCTAGCGACGCGAGCGCGTCATTATCGAACGCGCTGTAGCTGTCCGGCAGGTAAACCAACGCCGCCACCGCTGTCAGGATGGCCGCGATCAGCGCCGAGAGGTAGAAGCCGCGATAGATCGCCGTCAGGCCCGGCTCGCCCCGCCGCACCCTGGTGATGAAGATGCCGATGCCGGCGGTGACAGCCCCAATAGCGGGCACGATCAACGGGAACACCAGGCCCTGTTCGCCAAACGCGGCCTTGCCCAAGATGAGCGAGGCGACCAAGGTGACAGCGTAGGACTCGAACAGGTCCGCCGCCATGCCGGCGCAGTCGCCCACGTTGTCACCTACGTTGTCAGCGATGGTCGCGGCATTGCGGGGGTCGTCTTCGGGGATGCCCTGTTCGACTTTGCCAACCAGGTCGGCGCCGACGTCAGCCGCTTTGGTGAAAATGCCGCCACCGACCCGCATGAACATGGCGAGCAGGGCCGCCCCAAAACCGAAGCCTTCCAGCACCGCTGGTGCCTCTGATCGGAAGATGATCACCACCGACGACGCACCCAACAGGCCCAATCCGACCGTTGACATGCCAACCACGCCGCCAGTCCTGAAAGCGATCGTCGCTCCGCGCTCGCGGCCGCCCTCGCCGGTGGTGGCCGCGGCCGCCACCCGAAGATTCGCCCGCGTCGCCAACCACATGCCGAGGTAGCCGATCGCCGCCGAGAAACCAGCGCCAACGATAAACGACACGGCCCGGCCGGTTCGAACTTGGGCCGTGCCCGGAAGCAGTGCGAGCAGCACCATCACCACGACAACGAACCCGCCCAACGTCTTGAACTGACGTTTCAGATAGGCTGTGGCGCCTTGTTGAACAGCGCCAGCGATTTCGCGCATTTTGGCTGAGCCCTCATCGGCTGCCAAAACCTTGGCGCGTAAAGCCGCCGCCACTGCCAGGGCTGTGACCGCCACAACGGCCACAATCACCGCGATGACCAGCGAACTAGAACCAAATTCAATCTCATTGCCGGTGTCTCCGGCGCTTGCGTTAGCCGCCAGAATTGAAAGGCCAGCTACAGTGTCAGCAATCATGTTGCGTTACTCCTCAGGTCAGGTCTACTTTGACCCGGCTTGATGGCCCGGGTGAGGCCGTGCTTTGGGGTGGACGTTCGTCCCATCCTAGACCCTCGACCGGCGTCAATGGAACGGCCAGTCTGGGTGCGCCGACATCTCGTAGGCTTAACCGCTGTGAGAATCCTTGTGCTCGGGTCCGGCGCCCGCGAACACGCCATAGTCCACTCGCTGCACCGGGAGGGCGGCCACCAGCTTTACGCGGCGCCGGGTAACCCCGGCATCGGCGAACTGGCCGAACTGTGCCGGACCGACCTCACCTCCGGTCCGGCCGTAGCCCTAACGGCCCACCAAATCAAGGCGGACCTGGTAGTGATCGGCCCGGAAGCACCGCTGGTGGACGGCGTGGCCGATTCGCTGCGGGCGGCCCGGATCGCCTGTTTCGGCCCCAGTGCCGCCGCCGCCCAGTTGGAAGGCTCTAAGGCCTTCGCGAAGGAAGTAATGGCCGCGGCCGGCGTGCCGACCGCCGGTTCGGCGGTGGCCACGACCCCAGCGGCAGTCGCCGAATCCCTGGACCAGTTCGGGCCGCCCTATGTGGTTAAGAACGACGGTCTGGCCGCCGGCAAGGGCGTCGTTGTGACCGAATCGCGTGAGGAGGCTCTGAACCACGCCCAAGCTTGTTTCGAGGTCGGCTCGCCAGTGGTGGTCGAAGAATTCTTGGACGGGCCGGAAGTGTCGCTGTTCTGTGTGACAGACGGCGAGACGGTTTTGCCGTTGGCGCCCGCCCAGGACTTCAAGCGTGCCCTCGATGACGACCAGGGGCTGAACACCGGTGGCATGGGCGCCTATTCGCCGCTGCCCTGGGCGCCGCCGGATCTGACTGGCCAGGTGTTAGCGAAGGTGGCCCGCCCGGCCGTGGCCGAAATGGCTCGCCGCGGCGTCCCGTTCCAGGGTCTCCTCTATTGCGGCCTAGCTTTGACTTCCAAAGGTCTGAAGGTCGTTGAGTTCAACGCCCGCTTCGGCGACCCGGAAACACAAGTCGTCTTGGCTCAGTTGCAGACGCCGCTGTCCGGCCTCCTCTGGGCCGCCGCCAAGGGTGATCTAGCCCACGCCCAGCCGCTGG
>JAIRNM010000111.1 GCA_031258055.1 Bifidobacteriaceae bacterium | reverse complement strand
TGAGCAACGACTCGGACTTGGCACTGCCGGTACGCTTCGCCCGCGCGAGGGTGCCTGTCGGGGTCGTCAACCCCACGCCGTCATATTTCGCCGGGAAACTGGAGGGCGACCCCGCACATGGCGTTGGAGGACACTGGTGGTACCAACTCACTGCCGCTGATCTCACCGCTCATCAGCTTCCTTCCCGGATCGGCAGTCGGATAGTCAAGCCCGCCCCTTGGTGAGCGGGTCCGCGTCTGCTAGATTTGAGGCACACCGCCCGGCCCCTCTGGGGCCGGGTTTACATGTTAAGAGGCACCGCGCCTGCTGCCACCGCGACTGCGGATTCGGCGTGCTGTGCCCCGCAGCGAGAGTCCCGGATCGGTGGGGAAGGCGAGGTCAACGCTGCGACCTCGAACGTCCACCATTCGCCGTCCTTGTACGCCGAAACGTCATATCCTTCGCTCATCTGTCACCTCCATCGATCAGGCGCGTCGGCAAACTCGGCGGGTAATTGTCGGGATCAGCCGCTGAGGCGGTCGAAGACCTCCTCGAGCCGCTTTTGGGCTTGGTCGTCAAAGGCGATGCTCGCCTCGTGCAGGACCGCCTTCAGTTCAGCGCCGCGAATGTAGTTTTCGTCGGTCTCCGGTCCGTCGTAGTCCTCGAAATCCCAGCCGGGAATGTCAAAGCTGATGGAGGGGGAGTGCGCGAACAGATCGGTGTATGAACGCATCAGTTCTCGTTGTTCATCCTCGGAGGCGTCGTCAGGAAGGGCGAGTAGTTCTTCGATGATCGCCTCGGCGGCCTCAAAGTCGAAGTTAGGGCACTCGGTCAGCAGTGCCCTCAAGTCGGTGGCCGTGATGGTTCCTGGGAGGACAACCAACGGCATCGTCACCCACCCGTCCGCGACGGGCGGGGCCGGGTCCTTGACCTGGGGGTAGCCGTTCTCGCGGGCACACGCCGCCCAGAGCGTGCCGGACTCGGCGATCGGCATCTTGCGTTCCAACTCTTCGGCTCGGGTTTCCCCCCGCCAGGTCTGCTCCACGTATCCGGTCTCGGAAAGGCATTGAGTAAAGACGGCGGTGTGGTCGGTTTCCCCTACTACCAGGTAGGGCTGGTATTGCGACGGCGCGTCCGTTGCAGCAAATCTTGTGTATCGAGATAGCGATCCTGTCTCGTCCAGGGGCCATTGCCAGGTCCAGATAGCGATTCTATCTTTGAGTGTTTTCCGTATTGCCTGGTCAAAGCCAAATCAGGAAAGGGCAGCGAGATGAGATTTCTATCTTGATGCCCGCCGATCCTGAAAACGAGATGAGATTTCTATTTCGGCGGGTCTTGCCTATCGAAATAGAAATCTTGTCTTGTCCAGGGACCATTGCCAGCGGGTCCCGCCCGGCGGGTATCGGAGCGAGGCGGAGAACTTCCTGGAGCAGGGGCCGACACGTGCTCGCCCGGTACCAAGCATACAAACGGCCTCTAACGCACCCGATCAGGCGACGAGTTGCTGGACGCGTTGACGGGAGACGCCCATTAAGGCGGCCACGTCCGCCTGAGTTAGCCCTGTTTCCGTTAGCGTCCGGGCGGCCTTCCGGCGCAGCGCGGCGGCGCCAGCGAGAGCGGCGCGGCCCTCCAGATCGCGGGTGTGGGCCTGGTCAAGAGCGTCCCGCACATCGGCGGGAAGTCTGTAGGACACGCGCACAGTGGGGTCTTCTTCGCCCGTCCACAATGACACCAAGGCGCGAGCCTGAGCAGCCACGGCAGCGGCGCTGCGAGCTTGTCCCAAGGCGACTAGACGTCGGTCCCCCCCGCGCGGAGAAGGCGAAGTCAACGCTGCGATCTCGAACGTCCACCATTCGCCGTCCTTGTATGCCGAAACGTCATATCCTTCGCTCATCTGTCACCTCCATCGATCGGGCGCATCGGGGAACTCGGCAACTATCTGTCGAATGATCCCGGCGCTGATTTCCTCGTTGGCCGGGATTGAGAGGCGGCCACCGGAGTCTGGATCGCCCCAGATTTCGTGCGATCCCCGACCTTGGCGGACCAAGACCCAGCCTTGGCTCTTCAACAACCTGACCACATCGCGGCGCTTCTGTGGCCTGGTCAGCGGTTCACGCTAACACCCATAGCGGCGGCAGGGCAAGGGACACTAGCAAGGCGGGTCGCGAAAGCTGCCCGATCGCGGCATAACGCTTTCCATGTCCCGCTCCCGAACGATGAGTGACTTATACGAGTGTAAACGCGCCCACCTTGACGAAGCGTTCACCCAGGGCTCAGACAGAACTGGAATTGTGGGATGAAACCCTGGGCGACGGCATCGGCGCCGGGTGCACCTAGGCGCAAGGAATTGCCCAAATCCGCGCGTACTTACGACTGAGAACACTTCAGCCGGGCGTCCTCGAACAGCGGCAACGCGTTGACCTGGGACGATGCCGTCGGGAGAGGTTGCCAGTCGCAGGCTATTGCTGATAGATGGCCAGGCGGCGGATGGCGGTGGCGGCGTGGGCGGATAGGCCCTCGGATTCTGACATCACCTTGACCGCTAGCGCGCACGACGGCGTAGCCTCTCGGGTCAATCGCTGGTAGGTCAAAGGCTTGAGGTAACGGCTAACCGACAAGCCGGCGCTATGTTTGGCCCCGCCTGCTGTCGGCAAAGTGTGGTTCGTGCCGGCCATGCCTTTGTCAGAGTATGTGACGGCGCTCCAAGGACCTATGAAAAGGGAGCCGTAGTTCTTTAGGCGTTGGAAGAACCAGTCGTCATCCTCGGTGATGATTTCGAGGTGCTCTGGGGCGAGGTCGTCCATCAAGGCCGCTGCGGTTTCCCTATCCTTGGCCACCGTCACTACGCCGTAGTCACGCCAAGCCGGACCACATATGTCCGCCGTCGACAGAGTCGGAATCTGCCGTTCGACGGCCGCGATCACAGCCTTGCCGAGCGCTTCGGAAGTGGTCACCAGTGCGGCCGGTGAGTCCGGTCCGTGCTCGGCCTGGCCGAGTAGGTCCGCCGCCACGATCTCCGGGTCGGCCACGTCATCGGCGATGACCGCCACTTCGGACGGCCCGGCCAGCAGATCAATGGCGACTGTGCCGAACAGTTGGCGCTTGGCTTCGGCGACGAAAGCGTTGCCGGCGCCGACCAGCATGTCGATGGGCTGGTCCCCGACCAGGCCGTAAGCCATTGCGGCCAAGGCTTGGACGCCGCCAAGCAGGAAGACCCGGTCTACGCCCGATAAGTAGGCGGCGTAGACGACGGCCTGGTTGGGGCCACCGTCTGGCTGTGGCGGCGTGCAGGCGATCACAGACGGCACACCAGCCTCTTTGGCCACACCAACAGTCATGAAGGCCGATGCCGTCAGCGGGAAGCGGCCCGCCGGCAAGTAGGCGCCAACCCGCTCAACCGGTATGTAACGAACGCCGGTAACAAGGCCCGGTGCCTGTTCAACCTCGAAATCCGCCAGGTGCGAGCGGGTGGTGGCGGCGAACGCCCTAGTCCGCTCCGAGCCTAGTTCGATGGCGGCGCGCAGATCGTCCGGCAGTTTCGAGCCGCTGGCGGCGATCTCGGCGCTGGTCAGTTCGAGGTCACGCCCGTCGAAATGATCGAGTTTGCGGGCGAAATCGAGGACCGCGTCCATGCCGCGAGCCTGAATATCGCTCAGCATGGATGAAACGGTCTCAATCACTTTCGGGTCGCGCTGAGCTGCGGGCCGAGTGGAAGGGGACTTGAGGTGGTGAAATGAGCCTTCGAGGCTGGCCAGGACGGCCGAAGTATAACGCATTCCCATAGGTTAGGGCGCCGTGAAGCCATCACACAAGCCCAGTGAATACGAGGTTTGCCATAGGGTTATCCAGGGGTTTGGCGCGCCGCGGCGGCTCGCCGCATCTTGGCTAGAATGGCGGATTCAGCCAACGCCGCGATCCGCTTAGTGGCTGGAGAAAGGTAGGCGTCGCGGCGCTGCACTAAAGCGATGGTGTCATAAAGCGGTTCGGCGAAAGGCGTGACGTGGACACCGGCCGGAAACGTCGACCCTTCGGCGATGGCGCGGCAGACTATGGTGTCGGCGGCACCAGTAGAAACCAGCGACAGAGCTGTTTCAACGTGTTCGACTTCAATCGCGGGGTCGATCCGCAGGCCCCGCAGTTGCGCGCGCTCTAAGAGTTGGCGCCGAGTTGGGTCGCGCCAACCGGCGTAGGCGTCGTAAAGAACCAATTTGGCGGCGGCGAATTCGTCAATTGTGACTGGCCCCGCCTGCGGTAGGCGACGATTCGAAGCGTAGACGACCTCATCCGGGAAAAGCGGCTTGATCGATAGGCCTGCGTCGTCTACCGGCAACACCACTAGGCCGGCCTCGAGTTCGCCAGTCGCTACCGCGTGTGCTACCAGCGCCGAATTCAATCCGACCAAACGCACTTTGACCAAAGGGTGGCGGCGGTGGAAGCGCTCGACCAAATCTGACAAGTTGTAGTAGGCGGCGTTGCGGAGCACACCTAAGGTGCAAGTGCCACCCTCCAGCGCGTTCAGCGAACGGACTGCCTCCTGGCCGGCGCGCAGCGCGTTGACGGCCTGCAGCGCGTGCTGGCGCAGCTCATGGGCCGCCGCTGTGGGCACCAACCGCCGGGAGCCGCGGACGAACAGACGCACGCCGAGGTGGCGCTCCAAACGTGCGACCAGCTCCGAAATCGAAGCCTGGGTGGTGTCTAGCTGAGCGGCGGCGGCAGTGAACGAGCCCAGTTTGAAGGCAGTCAGGAAAGCGGTTAGTTGGGTCAGTGTCATGCTCGAAGCGTACGAGCCTCCCACGCTGCCGGACAAGGCGCCGACTGAGTGACCAGCCAACGGGGATTCTTAGCTGATTCGGTCGCCGAGTTCTTCCAGGTATTCGCGCCTGGCGTACTCCTTGCCGTAGAGCAAGAATTCGCGTTCGGCGGCGGAGACCCGATAGCGTCGGCCGCCGTGCACAATCAAGGCCAAGACGACGCCTATGACTGCCCAGAGCAAGACCATCAACCACTCGTGCCTCCCCAGCCCGCCACTCGGGCTAAAGGGCAGATACAGGCAGATGAAGGCGGCTGCGGCCACGACGGCCAAAACGCCCATGCCGAAACCCCCAACGGCCTTGAATGGCCGGGCCAGGTCAGGCTCGCGCCGACGCAGGATACAGAAAGATATTGCCACGCAAAGATACCCCACCACCACGCCGAAGGAACTGGCGTCGACAAACCAACCCAGAGCGTTCTTGCCGGTCAAAGTGCCGAGTATGCCCAGCGCCCCGGTTAGGAAGATGGCGGCAGTGGGAGTCTTGTACTTGGGATGGAGTTTCGCGAAGACCGCAGGCAGCATCTTCGCCCGCGCCATCGCGAAGATTATCCGGGTGGCCCCCAAATACATCGCGTTCCAACTGGTCAAGATACCGCCGATGCCTGCGACTATGATCAGCGAGCCAAAGGCGGGCGAGCCAAAGATGTGGGCGGCGACATCGGCCACTGGAACTGAAGCGTCCGCCCGTACACTAGCTGGCGCCCCGAAAGCAACGCCGAGGATCATTAGGATGTACCAAAGCGCGCCCAAGGCAATGGCGAAGACCACCAGCTTGCCAGCCAGTCGTAGCGGGATCTTCATTTCCTCGATCCCTTGCGGAATGACGTCGAAACCGACGAACATGGCCGGGGCCATCAGCAGCACAGCCACTATTCCAGCGGTGCCTCCGTCAAAGGCGGGTAGGGCGTTAGAGATTTCGCCC
>JAIRNM010000279.1 GCA_031258055.1 Bifidobacteriaceae bacterium | reverse complement strand
CCCGACCACGGGGACGCCGGAATCCATCGACCGGAGCGAACTGATCCCCGCCAAGCGGGGCGATGTGCTGGTGTTGGAGGCGCAAGCGCGGGCCGATTCGAGCGATCAAGACAATCAGGACGTCGGCGGCGCGACCGAGTTCACCTGCCAGGCACCCGCCGCCTATCTAGAGGTGGTCAAGCAGACCCGCACGGATGCGGGCTATGCCTGCGAGTTCAAGGTGGTGGCAGACATCCCTCACGCCGCCCAGACGCTCGCCGCCGCACCGGCCGGGACGCAAGTAGTGACAGACGGCATCTACGGCTGGGATGTGCCCGGATATATCCAGGTGGCGGGAAGCTGGACGGACGCCGAAGGTCAAACTCACACCGATTGGGTGCGCGTCGGGCTGACCTACCAGGCGCCGGAGGCCTTCAAGGTCGAGGGGGCGGCTTACTTAGGCCAGACGGTCAACCTTGTCTCCGATGTCCCCGACGTGGCCCATTGCGCCTGGTACCACTATGTGGCCGCGGGGGATAGCTGGCCCGTCGCCTCCGGGCTCTCCTACACGATCAGCCAGGCGGATTTCAACTCCGACGGGGAGGGCCGCCGCATCATTGTCCGGGCGTACGATGCCGCCGGGCGGACCTTGGCCGAGGATTGGTTCCAGCCCACCCGCGAGCCGCCGCCGTCGCCGAGCCGGGGCGCCGTCAAAGCCGACCGCACGACCGAGGACTTCGCGGACCCGATGGTCGGAGTCTCGGTCAACAACGTCTGGGAGCCTGGCTTCTTCGACTCCTCCTGGGGCGTTATGCAGGAGCATCCTTGGTTCCTGGTGACGCAGAACACCCCAGAGCGTGAGCCCACGCTTGGCTGGTACGACCAGCGCCAGGCCGAGGTGGCTAACCAACACTTGGAGTGGATGGCGGATTACGGCGTGGACTACGCCAGCTATCTCTGGGTCTGGAATCCGGCGGGCGAATCGAAGTCGAAGGTGTCGATAGACGCCTATGTGGATTCCCCGGCCCAGTCCGAGTTGGCCTTTTCACTGCTGTGGGACGCGAGCACGGCTCATGTGCGTTCCGATTTCAGCCTTGAGGCCTGGGAAGGAATTGTTGGGCAGTGGCTGGACGATTACCTAAACCGGGATGAGTACTTGCGGATAAATGGAAAACCGGTGGTATTTATCCACAGCGGCAACCTTTTCGCGGCGGCGGTTGAGCGAATCGCCGCTGACACCAACACCACCACTTTGGCCGTATTGAAGGACATGAACAAGATCGCCGACCGTCTGGCCGAACAGGCCGGTTTCGAGGGTTTGTTCCTGGTTTCCGGGTATTCCAATCCGACGGCGCATTGGAATATGGTCACCGGCGGGGGCGGTTTCGACGCGAATTCGGCTTACAACTATCACGCGCCAGCCACTTTGAGCGGTGAAGCGGAGAAGTATTCGGCCAGCTACTCCGAGTTGGACCAGATCTACCGGGACGCTTGGGCGGCCGGGGTGACGGAGGAATTTCGCGATGACCCGGGCGCCAGCAGAGGGCCGGTCATCGTCGAGTTGACGGCTGGTTGGGACGCCTCACCGTTGGCGCCGAGCGCCGCCGAAGGCTCGTTGTACAAAGACGCGGTTCATAACCAGTCCGGGTCCACCCCGGCTCAGTTCGAGGAACACCTTGCCGCCGGGCTGGAATTCGTGGAGCAGAACCCTGAACTGACCCACGGCTTGGCCAAGATCTACGCCTGGAACGAGTTCCTCGAGGGAGGCTACGTTGAGCCGCACCGAGAGTTCGGGTTCGGCTACTTGGAAGCCGTCAGCCGAGTGTTCGGCGCCTTGGAGTTATCCCAGGATCAGTGGGCGGTCCCAGCCAGTGGGGGAGCCACGGACCCGGTGGCGGTCTGGACGGACCTGAGGTCCTGGGCCGTCCAGACCTCCGCCGACTGGTTGACAGTTGACGAAAGTATCGGCCAGTACGACGGCCAGTTCACCCTCGCCGCCGCGCCGAACCCGACCCCTTCAAGCCGTGAGGCCATCGTCACAGTCACGGCCGGTGGACTAACCCGCGAGATCGTGGTTTCTCAGGCCGCTGAGCCCGCCTCGGGAGGGCTTCTTGATTGCGCCAACCCCGCCAACCGAGCCGACGGCCCGAACAGCGCGACGGTTCCGGCTGGGCCCACCTCTGGCACTGGCCAAGAAGTAGCGGCCTGGGCCTGCCAGATCCCGGACGGAGCCCAGGCGGTCACCTTGACTGGCGGCATCGGCTCCTCCCTGACCTGGGCGCAAGGCTGGGTTGACGTGCGCTTCTATGACGGTGACGGCCAAGAAATCAATGTCTTGGGGGAGCTTGACAGCGCCGAGCGGAAACAGTCCGACAAGATGACCGGGGTGGGCAACCTCTATCGTTATCGGCTTGGGCCGTGGTACGGCGACTTCTCCGCTTTGGCGCTCGAAGAGACGCTGGTGGTACCCGCGGGCGCAGCCGAGTTGCGCGTCTATGTCGTGACCACCTCGGAAGCGAACACGCCTAAGTCCGGCGCGTTGGCAGTCTCAGATTTGGCGGTGGTGTCCGGCGTGTTCTTGGACCCGGTTGGTGCCGACTTCGGTTCCACGAACTATCCCAGCGGATTCGCGAAGACTCTGTTTGAGGCCGGAGAATCTCCCGCCTGGAGTTTCAAGACCGTGCCCGCGTCCAGTCCGGGCTTGTTGACGGTGACGGTGAGGGATCTGGACGGGCTGGTGGTGGACCGCGCGAACGTGGATCGGGCAGCGGGAACGTCGGCCGCGTTAGATGTTCAATTCGTCGGCCTAGAACCGGGCTATTACAGCGTGCAGGCGCGTTTCGCCGCCACGGCCGGCGCGCACGGCCTTTGGACCAGCGCGTTTGTGGTGCTCCCAGAGTCGAGCGGGTCTCTCGACGCGCGGTTCGGGGTGGACGCGCAGCTAGTTTGGGCCTCGGCTCCGGCCGAGGCGAGCCGCCGCTCTGCCGCCATGTTGGCGGCGCTCGGCGTTGGTTCGGCTCGCGACCGCATGGAGTGGGCCGCGGACGCGGCGACCTGCGCGGTGACCATGGAAACGGTCAACGGTGGCCAGGTGGCGCTGGTCGCGGCCGAACTACGGGCGACCGGAGTTGAAGACGTCCAAGTGTTCGAGAATTCGCCCGGGTGTGCGCGACCCGCGGGCGAAACCGATTCGCGGGCGGCCATCAGCGACTATGACGCCGCCTACAACTTCGGTGTGGCCTACGCCGAGGAGGCTCTGAGCGGCAAAGCACCGCGGTCGGTTGAGGTTTGGAATGAGCCCAACGCCACCAATTTCTTTAGGGGCTATCCCTGGCAATACGCCTCCCTGCTAAAGGCGTTCAGCGCCGGGGTGAAATCGGTCGCGCCAGACGCGGCCGCTGAAGCGGTACGGGTGCTGATCGGCGGTTCGGCTGATTACCCGGGCCGATTCATCGAAGAGGTTTACGGCAACAACGCCGCTGCTTACTTCGACACCCGGAATCAGCATTTCTATCGCGGGACTGATTTCAACACCTGGACGCCGACTGATCTGATCGACTTCTTGTCCGCTGACCCGGCTGACATGTCGAATCCGAGTGCGGACATGTCTGGTTCCATCACAGCGGTTGAACAAGCGGCCGGTGTGGCGGACAAGCCGGGCTGGCTGACGGAGACGGGCTACGCGGTCAACCGCGACGCCTCGGGCTCTTTCGCGGCCGACGAGCTGGCACAAGCCGAATACCTGGTCAAGAGCTACGCCCAGGGTTTTGCGGCGGGCTATGAGCGGGTCTTCGGATTCTCCTGGCAGGAGGTCAACGAGCCGCAGCACGGGTCCTTCGGCATTGTTCGGCAAGACCTCTCGCCGCGCCCCGCCGCTCTGGCCCTGGCGGTGTTGACCAAGCATCTGGCTGGGGCGGAGGTCGCCGCCACGGTCAAACACGGCGATGGCCGCACCGTCTACTTCGCCACTACGGACGGCGGTTATGTCGCCGTCACCTGGGGCGGAGGCGGCTCAGTTCCGTCTGGCGCCACTGTCAGCGATGTGTTCGGCCGCTCCGTTGACGCGGCCGAGGCGAGGACGCAAGGGTCGGGCGTGTACTTGGTGAACGGCATCGGCGGCCTGCCGGAGGCTGCTCAGGTGGTCGTTACCCCGACCGCGGCTCCGGCCAGTTCGGTGCCCGCTCTGCGGCTGGAGGCGGCCGACGTCCGTGTCGACGGTGTAACGCCTAGCTTGCCAGCGCACGGTTCGCGGGCGAATGCGGAGCTGGATGTTGCCCCAACCCAGACGGTTGCCGTGTCCGTGCGGGCGCGGTCGGCGGTGAACGCGGACGTGAACCCCAGGGCCACTGTGACTTGCGTGTCCGATTCGCCTAACCTGACCGCCACCGGGCCTCCGGTGTTGGTGGCAGGCGTTTGGACATGCTCGTTCACGGCCCGGCTGGGTGACGGTGAACTGGCTCACGCCGCCGTGGCCGCCACGCTCGACGGTCCCGCGGACACTGTTCGGGTGGCCTTG
>JAIRNM010000360.1 GCA_031258055.1 Bifidobacteriaceae bacterium | reverse complement strand
CCCCTACAGGCAACTCCGGTTCCGGTCCGCTCCAGTCGCTGATCTTGATACGACCAGCGACCGTGTGGTCCGGGCCGGGACATTCTCAAAACTCTTGGGACCGGGGCTGCGAACCGGCTGGTTGGTGGCGCCGCCTTGGCTCCACAAGATCGCCGTGCGCGCCCGCTGGAACGCGGACCAACACCCCAACCTGGTGACACAACGCGCCATCTGGGAGGTCGTCGCCAATCGCGAGCGGTACGACTCAATCGTCAACTTGGCGCGCTCCACCTACGGGCGGCGCGCTGAGACGCTCCACGCCGCCCTGTCGGAGCGGCTCGGCGACCGCCTGGAGGCGCCGCTGCCGGACGGTGGCCTGTTCTTGTGGGCCCGCATCCAAGACGCCGACATCACGGCGGTGCTCGCCACGGCCCGGACCCTCGGATTGAATTTTTCCGCCGGGCCAGGGTTCAGCCCCGACCCGACTTCCCAGGCGCACCGGTCCTTCGCCCGCTTCGCCTATTCCTCCGTCCCGGAAAGCGACTTGGTAGTAGCGGCGGAGCGTTTCGCCGATGCCGTCGACCGGGCCCCGCAAACGAAGTAGCTGACACCGAAAGGAAGATTTATGCAAAAGGTCAATTACCCCACTCCGCTGGGTAAGCCGCTATTGGGGGGTTTAGCCGCGGTCGGCCTGTTGTTCGCCGGTTGCGCCGCCGAAGACAAGGACACCACCTCAACACCGGGCGGCTCGGGCACCGAGGCGCCCACGCCGGGCGGCACTTACGTCCACGCCTTGGAGGCTGATCCGGGCGGCTGCCTAGACGGTGCCCAACAGCGCTATCACGTGGCCTTCAACATCATCCGGCAGGCCACCGACTCGCTAGTCGACCTAGATCCGACCACCGGTGAGATCGTGCCCTGGCTGGCCGAAAGCTGGGAAATCAGCGAGGACGCGAAAGACTTCACTTTCAAACTGAAGCAAGGCGTGACCTTCTCCAACGGTGAACCGTTCGACGCGACAGCGGTCAAACTCAACTTTGACCGCATTAACGAACTCGGTCCGCAGGCGATCGGCGGATACCCCGTCATCGCCGGTTACACCGGCACGGAGGTGATCGACGACCTAACCGCCAAGGTGAGCTTCGATACGCCGAACATTCAGTTCCTCCAAGGCCTTTCGGCAGCCTGGTTGGGGCTGATCTCGCCCACCGACACCGCCAAGAGCCCAGAAGAACTGTGCGCCGGCGACTACTCGGGGACGGGTCCGTTCGTGATTGAGTCCTACGCCAAGAACGACCAAGCCGTGTTGGTCAAGCGGGAGGGCTATAACTGGCCGTCGAAGGCTTACAAGCACACCGGCAATGCCTATCTGGACCGTATTGAGTTCAAGTTTCTCTCAGAGTCCTCGGTCCGGTCGGGTTCTTTGATCAGCGGCCAGGTGCATTCGATTTCCGCTGTTACGGCCCAAGATGAAGCGACCATCACCGGCGCCGGCAATGAGTTGTTGGTCACTCAACCGCCGGGACTGGAACTGACCTGGATCGCCAACCAGCGGTCCCGTTTCGGCGCCGATCCGACGGTCAGGCAAGCCGTGGCGTGGTCAATCGACCGCGACGAACTCACCACGCTCTACGGCTCGGGCTTCGAAGTAGCCAAGGGCATCTTGGGGCCACCGTCAATGCCGTACTACGTGGACCAATCCGACCTCATCAAATATGACCCGGCCGCGGCCGAACAACTCCTGGAGGAGGCCGGCTGGGTCAAGGGTGAGGACGGCATCCGGGTCAAGGACGGCCAGCGGCTCACCCTCAACTTGTTGTTCGCCCTGCCGGAACAAGCTGAGTTGATTCAGCAGCAATTCCTCAAGGTTGGAATTGACGCGCCCGTCCAAAAGCGTGACTCAGCGGCGCAGTCGCAGGCGCTGACCTCAGGCGATTACGACTTCTACATCTGGAACATGACCCGGGGTGACCCCGATGTGCTGCGCGGGATCTTTATCAGCGGTCTAGACGGCCAGGGGCAGAACGCTTCCTTCGCCCTACCAACCGAAGCCGACCAGTATCTCCAGGCCCAGTCTGGCGATGCCGACCCGGCCAAGCGGCAAGAGGACGTCAAGGCGGCCGTGGACTACTTGGTAATAGAGAACCTGGCCATTCCGGCGTTGTTCCGGTCCTGGGTCTACGCCTATTCACCCGACGTCCACGGATTCGGCGTCGATGGAGAAGCGAAGCTCGTTCTCTACGACACCTGGATTGACCAGTAGCGAAGCCGGAGGGTCGGGACCGTGCTGCGCTACGCGCTCAGGCGCTTGGGGCAAGCGGCCATAGTGCTGTGGACGGCTTACACGGTGACGTTCGTGTTGTTGTTTCTGCTGCCCACAGACCCGGTCGAAACTATGCTGGGGGCCCGCGGTGATTCGGCGGCGCTGCCGCCCGAACAAATGGCCCAGCTACGGGCCGCCTACGGTTTCGACAAACCGGCGCTGGTGCAGTATGTGACCCGCGGCTGGGCCGCGCTCCACGGCGACTTCGGCAACTCCATGGCTACGGGCGCCCCCGCCGATGGGGAGGTCCTGACCGCGCTGCCGTACACGTTGACACTGGCCAGCGCTGCTTTATCGCTCGCCATTTTGTTAGGGTTCTCGCTGGCGCTGGGTATCACGTACACACGGTCTCGGCTCCTCAAAGGGCTCTTGTCTGCGCTGCCGCCGCTCAGTGTGTCAGCCCCAACTTTCTGGTTGGGCTTGGTCCTGATCCAGTTGTTCTCTTTCAAGCTCGGCTGGCTGCCTGCCTTCGGCGATGACGGCTGGCAATCCGTGGTGCTGCCCGCCGTCACCCTGGCTATCCCAGTGTCGGCCGGGACCGCTCAGGTCTTGGCGCAATCGCTCCACGACCAATGGTCGTCGCCGTTCATCGATGTGGCGCGGGCCAAGGGAGCGAGCCGGGGAAGGCTGTTGTTCAAGCACGCGCTGCGCAACTCCGTTTCGCCCGCTCTGGCTGTGATCGGCATGTCTGTGGGGGGCGTGCTGGCGGGCTCGGTCGTGACGGAGACGATTTTCTCGCGCAACGGCATCGGCCGGTTGACCCAGCAGGCCGTGACGCTGCAAGACATTCCGGTGGTCCAAGCGGTGGTGGTGTTCGCGGCGGTCGTGTTCGTCGGCGCCAACCTGCTGGTGGACCTACTCCAAATGGCGCTCGACCCACGTGTGCGGACGGCGCAAGTAAGGGTCGGAACATGACTGACGAACTACCCGACCAGCCCCCGAGCGGCGCTAGCCGACGCGGACCGCTTCAACTCGTCCGCCTGGGGAGGCAGCTACCCCTGTCCGTCGCACTGGCCGCGCTGGTGGTAACCGCCGCCGTGATCGCGGCCATCTTCCCGGGGCTGTTGGCCACCGCCTCTCCCTTTGACGCGTCGCCGAGTGGCATGCTCGCACCGCCCAGCGCGCGGCACTGGTTCGGAACGGACGAATTGGGCCGCGACATCTATAGCCGGGTCATTTACGGCTCCGGCACCACGATCGTGGCGACTTTGATAGCGGTCGGGATTGGATTTACCGGCGGATCGCTGATCGGACTGTTAGCCGGTTTCAATGGTGGCCGCTTGGACTCCGCGTTGATGCGCTTCATCGACGTGCTGCTGGCCATCCCTGGGTTGTTGCT
>JAIRNM010000344.1 GCA_031258055.1 Bifidobacteriaceae bacterium | reverse complement strand
CCGTCAGCGGCGCCCCTGGGCACCACCTTCGTGTCGCCGGTGACAAGGGTGACACCGGCCTGGTCGGCGGCGCCGCGCATTTCTGCGGCGATGGTCCGCAAGTCTGCCACCGCGAACCCTTCTTCGATCACGAAGGCAGCCGAAATCCACTTTGGCACCGCGCCGCTCACCGCCAAGTCGTTGGCGGTGCCGTTGACAGCCAAGTCGCCAATCGAGCCGCCGGGGAAGCGCAACGGGTTGACCACATAGGCGTCGGTCGTGAAGGCCAATCGTTCGCCCGCCGCCGGCAGCAACGCCGCGTCCGCTAGTTCCGCCGATGGTTGGCCGAAGGCTTCTATGAAAACGGTTTGGACCAGGGCGGCTGACGCCTTGCCGCCAGCGCCGTGGGCCAGGGTGATCGTGTCTTCCGTCAGCTTCGGGCCGCGCCGCCGGGCCGCTTCGATCCGGGCCAAGACTTCCTGTTCGGTCGGCCGCCGCACGTTCGCCGTCGGTTCAGCGGCCGATGCCGTTCGTTCAGTTCCCTTTCCTCGTCGCCCTTGGTCTTCGCTCACGCTGGTCCTCGTTCGCTGGCGCGGCCAATGGCGGTGCCAGCATGGATCAATACCAGGTCGCCTACTTGGACGGGGCCGACTAGTGAGACGTCAACTGCTTCGGTTCCATCGGCGGTCTGGACCAGCGCCTCCTCCCAAGCGGTGGCTGGCGGTTGGAGTACTTCAGCCACGATCGCCTGGTCGGAGCAAGTGATACAAACCTCATCGTGACGGCGGGAAGGATCGGGTGCGAGGGTCACCCGACCATCCTAGAGGCAGGTGGCGAAGAGCCTGACGGTGAGCACTCCCGGATCGCTGACAGCGAATAGCGAACTCAATGACCATTGGCTGAGCCACCGAGTACGTCCCCCTGGCTCACACGCCAGGTGAGGAGGACGTAACCAGCGCGGGCTTGGCCCAAGGACAAGCCGCCATCGTTGGCGGGGACCAAGCGGTGGGCCAGGACCGGCCAGCGCCCGGCTACCAGCGGTGTCAATGCGGCCAGCACATCAGCCGTGAACAAGCGGTTCTGAAAGACGCCGCCGGTCAGTCCGAGCACTTCGGCTCCGGCCCGTGCAGCGACAGTGACTAGGGCCGAGGCGGTTAGCTGGGCCAGGCCAGCGTGGAAGCGGCGGGCAAGGCAGGCGCGGTCGGTCCCGGCTCGCAGGCCAGTGAGCACCGCCGCGAGCAACGTCCGGACTGAATTCCGGGCTGGGTCTGCCACGGCGCACTCGGTGTGCGCACAAGTAGTCGCTAGCCGTTCGAGCTCCATCGCCGCCTGGGCCTCATAGCTGACCCGGTGACGGACTCCGAGGATTGAGGCGACGGCATCGAACAAACGTCCGGCTGAGGTCGTTCGGTGCGTCAGCCCCGGCAGGGCGCCAGACGCGGCCGGGAGTTGGCGTAACAGTTGCAGTTCCGCGGCTGGGGCCGCCAGTTCCGGCGGCAGGCCGGTGCCGTCCAGGCCCAACTGGTCAAGCAAAGCGACGGCACATTTCCAGGGCGCGGCCTGGGCGCTGTCGCCCCCCGGCAGCCAGTATTCGTCTAGGTGCCAGGCGCGCTCAAAGGCGAGCGGATCGTCGGTGCCGCCTACCAGCAGGATCTCGCCTCCCCAGATGGTGCCATCAGAGCCGTAGCCGGTGCCATCGAAAGTGGCGATGGCCGCCCGGACGGAAGGGTCAATGCCATGTTCGGCGAGCAGCGAGAAAGCATGGGCGGCGTGGTGCTGGACCTGGATCAAAGGAATTCCGTGCACCTGGCTGTAACGCTGCGCCCAGGCGGTGGTGGCGTAGTCCGGATGGAGGTCAGCCACTACCAGCTCGACCGCTCGCCCGTGCGCGGCGATCATTTGTTCGACCGACCGGGTAAGCGCCTGCCTGGCTGCCGCAGACCCCATATCGCCTATGTGCGCCGAGAGGAAGGCCATACCGTCGCGGGTCAGGGCAAAGGTGTTCTTGAGCTCTCCGCCTAACGCAAGGACGGCGGAGTCGGCCTGGCCTAAATGGATCGGCAACGGCGCGTAACCGCGTGAACGGCGAATCGGCGTCAGGTCCGTCGCTGAAGCCATCAGCACCGAGTCCTCGACCGGTACTTCGATCGGGCGGTTGTGGGTCAAGAAGGCGTCCACGACGGCGCCCAAATCAGCCACCGCTTCGTCATTGCGGTAGCGCAGCGGCTCGCCCGCCAGGTTGCCGCTGGTCGCCACATAAGCCTCGTTGCCCCGCACCAGCAGGTGATGGAGTGGGGCTGACGGTAGCATCACGCCGATGTCGCCAAGGCCCGGCGCGACCGCTTCAGCCAGGTCGAAGTCTGCTGACATAGGCGCCAGGACAATGGGCCGCCTAGGACTAGTCAGTTCACGCCGCTGGGCACTGGACAAGTCAGCGAACTGCGCCGCGCTGTTCGCGCTTGCCGCCATCACCGCGAACGGCTTGCCTGGTCGGCGCTTGCGTTGGCGCAGCCGCTCGACCGCGCTGGCTTGGCGGGCGTCGCAGAACAGCGTGAAACCGCCGATTCCTTTCACAGCTACGGTTCCGCCGTCAGCCAAAATAGTTCGCGCCTGGTCGATGCCGTCCTCCCAGCCCGCGATTCCCTTCCCGCTTGCGTCCGCGAGCCAAAGCCTGGGGCCGCAATCGAAACAGGAAATGGGCTGAGCGTGGTAGCGCCGGTTGGCGGGGTCGGTGTACTCCGCTTCGCAGGACTGGCACATTGGGAAGCTAGCCATCGTTGTGGCGGGGCGGTCGTAGGGCAGATCGCGGATGATGGAAAGCCTGGGACCGCAGTTGGTGCAGGTGATAAACGGGTAGCGGTAGCGCCGGTCGGCTGGGTCGCGCATTTCCCGCAGGCAGTCCGGGCATGGTGCCATGTCTGGCGGGATGAGTGTGCGCGCCCCGGGCCGGTGCCGCGACGGCACGATCCGAAAGCCCGGTTCGTCGGCAGGACCGGACTTGAGGTTTCAGCGATATGCCCAATGTATGCCAGCGGCGGCAACTCTGATTGGACTTGGGCTATGAAAGCCTTTAGCCGCTGAGGTTCTCCTTGGGCCTCAATGAAGACTGACGCCTCATCGTTTCCGACCAGCCCGGTCAGGCCGTGCCTCGCGGCCAGGCGGGCCACATGCGGCCTGAAGCCAACGCCTTGGACCACGCCGCGCAGCGTCCAATGGCGTCTGACCAGCATGACCAACCAGTCTAGGACGCTAGCGCAGCGATGGCGGCTACTCTGGTGTGCTGTGCATGAACTGTCGCTCTGCCGCTCCATCTACGCCATCACGGAGCGGGCCGCGGGCGGCAGGCCGGTCGCAGTCATTTCGCTCGACATTGGTCAACTGAGGCAGGTTGTGCCTGAGACGTTGGCCCGCTGCTGGGATCTTGTCAGCGCTGACACGCCGTTGGCCGGGGCACGGCTCGCTGTCAACCACATTCCAGTGCGGGCGGTCTGCCAGGATTGCGGGGCTGCCCTCACGCTCGGAAGTGAACTCCGGTTGGTCTGCGCCGCCTGCGGTGGCCACTCGCTCCGGGTCGAAGCGGGCGAAGAATTCTTGGTACGCTCCATCGACATAGCGGACGGCGCCAGACACTAGACGTAGCCACGAAATCTGCGGGCAAGTCTCGGCTGGTTCGCAAGCAATCCGCGTACCAAGGCAACTAGGGAGGCAACAACAATGGGGCGGTTCCACCGGCACGACGACGGCACAATTCACAGCCATGGCCCAGGCGAGCACGATGAACACGGTGAGCACGGCCATACGCACAGTCATGGGACGGGCGCGTCGGACGGCATCGGCCATGACCCTGGCCATGACCACGGTCACAACCGTGAAGTTGGGGACCACTCGGGCTATGAAACGGGAACCGAGCGCATAGAGGTTCTGGAGCGGATTTTCGATGAGAACGATGCCGCCGCCGCCGCCAACCGCGCCGCTCTCGACGCTGCCGGGGTCACGGCCGTCAATCTGATGTCATCGCCCGGCGCGGGCAAGACGACCCTGCTGGCGGCGACCCTTGAAGCCCTGGCTGGACGGGTTCGCTGCGGCGTGGTCGAAGGCGACATCGAAACGTCTTTGGACGCCGACCGGCTGGGCGGGCGGGGCGCCCAGATTGCCCTGATCAACACCGGCGCCGGATTTGGCGGCGAATGCCACTTAGACGCGCCGATGGTGGCCCACGCGCTGCAGGATTTGGACCTGGCCGACCTCGACCTGGTGCTGATCGAAAACGTCGGCAACCTGGTCTGCCCGGCCGAATTCGACGTCGGCGCCCACCGCAAAGCGATGGTTTTCTCTGTCACCGAAGGTGAGGACAAGCCGCTCAAGTACCCGGTCATGTTCCGTGCCGTCGATGCCGTCATCCTCAACAAAGTCGATTTGTTGCCCTATGCGCCGTTCGACAGCGCCGCCTTCGAAGCCAATCTGCGGGCCGTCAATCCGACCGCGACAGTGGTGCCGACCAACGCCCTGACCGGTGAAGGGATTGAACCCTGGGTCGCCTGGTTGGAGGAGTCCTTAGCGGCCTGAGCTAACTGCCTCCGTCAGCGCTGGCGGGCGCCGGGATGACGCCTAGTTCGGCGAAGGCGGCGAGGGAGAGAGCGGCTGATTCCGGGTCGAGTAGCTGGACCGCGAAGCCTTGTTGGACTAGGACGTAATCGCCTGGTTTGGCTTCTGGGACATAGGCCACACAGCAGGTGTTTGGCTGAGAACCGGGTTCAAGGTGGGCAATCGGCAACGGCCCATCGGTGATCTTGACGATCTTTGTTGGCACGGCTATACACATCGATTATCAATTCCTCACCACAGTCTTGATTTCCAGTCCCATCTGTCCGGGTGGGGCCAAGACGCAAGGCAAACAGGGGTCGGCTTCCCGGACAGCCTCTTCTAGCCGACCCCACAGTGTCTCCTCCCCGCAGTCGGATTCTTTGCGGAGTCCTCGAGAGACGAAGCCCTGCTCACTTGTCAAAGCCGCGGCGTCCGAGTGGTCTGGGAGCAGTTCGGTCGCGTTCGTCAGGGCTGTCTTCAGCAGCCAGGACAACCAGCCCTGGTTCTGCTCGGTCGGAGTCAGCACTAGCGCGCGTTCGACCAGGCCAGATTGGTCCACCTGGTATCTGTGGACCAGCAGACCGCGCGCGCCGTCAACCCAGCCCACACCAACCGGTAGCTGGCCATCCGCGCTTGGTGTGGCTAACCGCGCTGCTGGCTTGACCAGAACAGCGTCAGCGCTGGTGCCGCACCCCTCGCCAGCGACTAGTTGGCCAATTACTTCAACACAATGAGCTGCCAGCACTGCCCGCGCCGCCTGGGCGCCAGCGCCCTGGTCAAGCCAGTCCGCTTGGAGCTTAGCGGCCAGCGGCGTGGCCACCGGCGCCACCCGGAGTTGTGCCACCGGCCCGACTCGATAGCTGCCCGCTTCAAGACCGCCAAGGGGGCCCAGTATTTCATCCCATTGGTCGGGGCTGGCTCCGGCCACGATCACCTGGCCGTCTGGTGTCACCGCCCGCAGCCGTTCGCCCAGGAGGTCGAGTTGGCCGATGCCGTCGACCAACGCCACGTCGGCTCCCGGGAAGCCATCGCCACCGGCGCCGTCAGCGCCACCGACCGAGACGACACCCGCGGCGTTGCGGCCAGCCTCAGCGCCGCCCGTCTGTGGCCTTAGCGCCCGAGCAAACAGATCTTGGGCTAGCGCGATGGCGGCCGGAACCAACCGAGCGCAGGTTTGAGCGGCATCGGCAGCCACAGCCTTTGCCACGCCGCCAACGACGGCGCTGACCGGGAAATGCCCGGGCGACCCGGCCGCTGCCATCGCCGCTTTGCCAAGCCCACGCAAAGCCAACGCTTCGCGGTGTCCGGCCGATACGAAACTGGTCGCGTGCATATCCAGAACCGAGCCGTAGTGCAAGAGCCGACGGACGCGGGTCGCCTCGGCTGGGATCGGGCCCACAGCGCCGAGCGCCTCCAGTGCGGCCACGCCAGCAAGGTGGTGCGCGACCGGGCAGACCCCGCAGAGACGTTCCACCAACGGCGGGACTTCTTCGACTGGACGGCCCACCAGCAGCGGGCCGAGTGCTGGCAGTCCGGACAGATCAAACCGGGCTTCAAGCAGCACACCGGTGGCGGATCGATCTACTACAACGGTGGCGCTCAAACCTTCGACCACCTGGTCAACGATCAGCCGCTCGGTCACCCAATCACTTTATCGCCCGAGTCGAGCTAAGTAGGTCGACAAAGCGTGTCGTTCTTCATTCGCACTTGGAATCGAAAGATGCCGACAAGAGAGCGACAACGCTTCGGTGCTATTGGACCGGATACGATGTATGACATGTCAACACGTGCGGTCGCTGTCAGGTTCGATGAACGCTTGCTGGAACAGGTCAAGAGCTTTGCCCAGACGCGTGGCATGTCTACTTCGGCGGTGGTGCAAACGCTTGTGGGGGAAGGTATCCGGTCACGGGAGATTCCTGGCATCCAGTTTAGGCAAGGACCTGCCGGTGTGCGCCCTTCGGTTGCTGGAGGCTTGGACGTTTGGGAGGTGATCTCCCAGATCAGGGACTTGGCCGAGCCGAGCGGAAGTCCGGCCGGGCTGGCCGGACAACTGGGCTTGAGGGAGCGCGACGTCGCCATCGCCCTTGAGTATTACGGGCGGTACCCGGAAGAAATCAATGCCTGGATCGATGCCAATGAGCGTGAGGCAACCGTTGCCCGGGCGGCTTGGGCCAAACGCAAAGCTCTCCTGAAGTGACTGCCCGTCTGCTTCTGGACGAACACTTCGCTCCAGCGATAGCCAAGGCGCTGCTCGCACGCGGATTCGACGTCGTGGCGCTGCTCGATGATCCTGATCGGGCAGGACTGGCGGACCCGGAGGTTTACACCTTGGCCGGGCGCGAAGGGCGCCGGGTGGTTACTGAGAACATACGAGATTTTCGCCCCCTGTTGGCCGCGGCAATCGATCAGGGCGGTCCAGTCACCACTCTGCTTTTGGTACCGTCTGGAGCTTTCCCGCGGTCGCGGACCAATCCGGGGCCATTAATCAAAGCCCTAGCGGCGTGGTTGGATGACGCGCAAGCCAGCGCCAGGCTAGACGAGGAGTGGCTGTAGCGGGGCCAACACCACCGGGGTTGGGCGGGGGTCAAATACTATGGGGCGGTGCATGAATTGGGTCTGCTTCGCGCCGTCGTGCGGGCGGTCGATGGCGCCGCTGCCAAGGCGGGCGCACAGACAGTGGAGCGGGTCGGGCTGCGGGTTGGGAGTTTGTCTGGTGCTGTGCCGGAGGTGCTCAGCGGGGCTTGGCCGCTCGCCATAGCGGGCACACGCTTGGCTGGCGCCGACCTGGTGATCGAGGAAACGGTTGCCGCGATTTGGTGTGACGCCTGCCACTCGGAGCAGCCGGTCGATCAGTTTTACGCGCTGCGCTGCCCGGCTTGCGGGGCGCCTTGCGGCAACTTGGTGAGAGGGCGCGAATTCGAGGTCGCCTACGCCGACATCCCCGAACGCGCCGGTTGAGCCTATCCGGGACTGTATCGCTATGCGATACACTTTGACGGGTGATACGCGGATTCGTTCACAAGGGACTGGAGGACTTCTACAGTTCCGGCTCGAAGCGCGGCATCATTCCGGAGCACGCCGGGAAGTTGCGACGCATCCTTTCGGTTCTTGATGTGGCGCAAGCGCCCCGAGACCTCTCAATACCATCCTTTCGACTCCATCCGCTCAAGGGACTGGGAACCGGACGTTGGGCGGTGAGCGTAAGCGGGAACTGGAGGGTCACTTTCGAATTCGACCGCGGCCAGGTCGATCTGGTCGACTACTTGGATTATCACTGAACGGAGCAAACATGGCGATGAAAGACCCGGTGCATCCGGGAGAGATCATCCGTCTAGACGTGTTGGATGAACTCGGACTGAGCTTAGCGCGGGCTGCAAGCGCGTTGGGCGTGTCAAGGGTTGCCCTGTCCCGGGTGGTTAACGGTCGGGCGGCGTTGAGCCCCAACTTGGCGGCCCGCCTTGAGCGCGCCGGTGCTGGGTCCGCGCGCATGTGGCTGTCGCTGCAAGACGCCTACGATCTGTCTCACATCGCTGCCGATAGCCTTGACGTGAAACCGCTTGCGTCTGTTTGATCCGACCAGTGCCGCGATTTGGTGTGACGCCTGCCTCTCGGAGCAGCCGGTCGATCAGTTTTGCGCGCTGCGCTGCCCGGCTTGCGGGGCGCCTTGCGGCAACTTGGTGAGAGGGCGCGAATTCGAGGTCGCCTACGCCGACATCCCCGAACGCACTCATTGAAGCCAGTTGTCCAACACCGCTGCCGCCAGGGCGGTGGCGCGCGGCAGAGCCGCTTCAACTACCGCAGTGAGCCCTACCCGCAGCCCGACTTCGGCTGGCACCACGCCGACCAGGGCGATCTCGGCCGGTTCCCGGCCGAGTAAGCGCGCCGATGCGAACACATCAAGCAGCCCAACTTGGTGAGGCGAAAGCTTGGCCGCCAACAGCCGTGGAAGCTGGTCGCCATCCAGCCTCAAGACGTCGCCGGGAGTCTCACCCGCCACCGCGTCGAGGATCAGCAGCCGCTCGGCGTCCAGCACAACAGGTAGCAGATCAAGTCCGCCGATGCCGCCGTCCACGTACTCGATCCGATCATCCGGCCGGGCCTGGCGCAGGAGGGACAAGAGGGCCGGTCCAACGGCGTCATCGGCCATGATGGTGTTACCCACAGCCAGGACGGTGATGGGGTGAAGAGCTGTCATCCGACTTCCGGCGCGTCGACCGGCCTGGCACCCTGGCGCAGCCAAACGCCGCCGTTGATCATTGAGGAAATGCCACCGTGGCGCTCCAGGGAATCCGCTCGCACGGCCAAATAGACGTGGATTATCACGAAAACCCAAAGGAAGAACATTATCAAGGTGTGGAAGAGGCGGATGTACGGGATGCCGATCCAATGCGTCGGCAGAGCCATTAGTTGCCAGAACCAATTCTCTTGATGGTAGAGCCCAAACAATGTCAGGCCGGTCAGCATCTGCACCCCACAGACTAGGTATACGCCTGTGTAGGTCAGCTGTTGGAGTGGATTGTGCCCCAAGAACAGCGGCGACTCGTTCTTGATGAGGGCGTAATGGCCGAGCACTTCGCCCAGATGCTTGACGTCACGCTTGGATTTCAGCGGCCACCATTCGTTCCAGCGCAGATGCCGGTCGCGGGAAGTGAAAGCGGCGATCACTCGGGTCGCGCCAACCAATATCCACAAGAACCCGACCGAGAAGTGGATCAAACGCACCCAGCCCATCTGAAAACCGACCGATTCGCCCTCGCCCGCGGTGGGGCCGAAAAAGGGATCCATAATCAGGTAACCGGTGCAGCTAAGGGTAAACACGATCGCAACGTTCAGCCAGTGTTGGGCGCGCAAAGAAGCGGACCAGATCGGCACCCAAGTCCAGTTGGACGGCCCCGCGTTGGGCAGAGGCTTGGTCGGTCCCACCCCGACATAGACGAACCCTTGGGGTGTGAAGGGGCCAACCTCATCGCCCTTGGACACCGTCGCAGTCGCTACTGCCAAGGGACGCCAGCCGTGGGCCTTGGCCCAAGCGCCGTTGCGGCGCAGCAAAGCCTTGTCTCTCCGCGACACGGTGGATTTGGCCAGCACGGCTTCGAGGGCGCCGCGCATGACGATCACGTCTGACCGCTTGTCCTCCTC
>JAIRNM010000314.1 GCA_031258055.1 Bifidobacteriaceae bacterium | reverse complement strand
CGTATTCCGCGTAGGGGTCTTCCTCGTTGGCGCTACGCTGTCCGCCGCTTAACTCACGCTCAAGCGCCCGATAGTCAGTGTCGGGAGTGTAGTACTTGAGCTTGCGAGCGACCTTTGTTTGCTTTGCCTTCTGACGGCCCCGCCCCATCTGTACGTGACCCCCTCGTGGTATCTGGTCGGCATGATCGTATGTGCCTAGGTTACAAGACTCGGCCCGGCCAAGTCGAACTGGGCAAGGCTAGAGTGCCAAGTTCAACTGTGATATTCGTCTGTCAGCAGAACGGCGCCACCGTCAACGCCTTTGGCGCCTGCCGTTAGGTCGGCCGCACCGGCCTGGCGGGCTTCGGCCTCGGCTTGGACATCCGCCAGCAGCGCCACCCGCCCGATCGGTACCGCTTGTTCGCCCGCTCCGGCCAAGGCCGACAGCGTCGGTGCCAGCGCCGGTTCCGCTACAACCGCCAGCAGGCCGATGCCGAGGTTCAAGCTCCTCTCTAGGTCCGGCCAGGCGACGTGCCCGGCGCTGTGCAGTAGCTGGAAGACTGGCGGCACCGGCCACGAAGATCTTGAGATTACGGCACCGAACTGGGTCGGCAGCACGCGTGACAGGTTGGCGGCCAGGCCGCCACCAGTAACATGCGATAGGGCGTGCAGATCAGCGCCTAGGCGGTCAGCCAGGTCAAGGACCGGGCGGGTGTAAAGCCTGGTTGGCTCCAGCAGTTCTTCACCCAGGGTCCGGCCGAAATCCGGGATGACTCGGTCCCACGCCCACCCTAGGTCGTCCACAACCGCCCGCACCAGCGAATAGCCGTTCGAATGCAGCCCGGAGGAGGCCAACCCCACAATCACGTCGCCTTGACGGACCTTGTCTGGTCCGAGCAGTTTGGAACGCTCTGCCACGCCGACGGCCGCGCCGGCCAGGTCATATTCGTCTGGCAGCATGATGCCGGGGTGCTCGGCTGTTTCGCCGCCGATCAAAGCGGTGCCGGTGGCGGCGCAAGCCGCCGCTATCCCGGCGACCACCGCCGCGATGCGCCTTGGATCAACTCTGCCGGTCGCTATGTAGTCGGTCATGAACAGGGGTTTCGCACCGGTCACGACGATGTCGTCGACAACCATGCCAACCAGGTCGAACCCAACGGTGTCATGTATATCCAGGGCTTGGGCGATCGCCAGCTTGGTGCCCACACCATCGGTCGATGTGGCGAGGACCGGCTGATCATAGGCTTTCAACGCCGAAGCGTCCCAGAGCCCGGCGAAACCGCCCAGGCCGCCTAAGACTTGGGGTCCAAGCGTTGACTTGACTGAGTGCCGCATCAATTCGACGGCGCGGTCCCCGGCGGCGACATCGACGCCGGCCCTCGCGTAGGCTCCGCCGCTCATGATTACGGGTGCTCCAAGGCGCTGGCGCCACCGCCCGCAGGCAAAGCTGCGGCTAGGCCGTCCGGGCGGTGGGCGAAGACGGGGGCGGCGATTGGGGCGGGAGTTGGGACGACGGCATCGGGCACGGTGCTTGGAACATCTAGAGCCGGCGCCGCTGGCCGGTCGGAACGGGGCGAGCCGGGCGAATCCAACAGATACTTGCCGAGAGCCCTCGCCTCCACGCCAACCTTGATCGGGTAGCGGCCGGTGAAACAGGCGGTGCAAAGACTGGCGGCGCTCTGGTTGGAGGCGCTGATCAGGCCATCGAGCGAGATGTAGCCCAAAGAGTCAGCTTCGATCGACTGGCGGACTTCCTCAACGACCAGCCCGGAGGCAATCAATTCAGCCCGGCTGGCGAAGTCAATCCCATAGAAACAGGGCCACATCACCGGCGGACTGGAGATGCGAACGTGGACTTCGCGGGCACCGGCTTCGCGCAGCATCCGAGTGACGGCGCGTTGGGTGTTGCCGCGGACGATCGAGTCGTCCACGACAATAAGACGTTTGTCTTTGATGACTTCCTTCAGCGGGTTCAGTTTGAGACGGATGCCGAGTTGACGAATGGTTTGGGAGGGCTGGATGAAGGTCCGCCCAACGTAGGCGTTCTTGGTTAGACCCTGAGCGAACTCAATCCGGCTTTCGGCGGCGTAACCGATCGCCGCGGGCGTGCCGGAGGAGGGCACGGGTATTACTAAATCCGCTTCGACCGGATGTTCGCGCGCCAGCATGCGTCCCATCTCAAGGCGGGCCGCGTTGACCGAGCGGCCAGCCAGAACAGTGTCTGGCCGCGACAGGTAAACCCATTCAAACAGGCAGCTAGCGGGGGTCGGGTCGGCGAAATGGCGTGAGCGGAGTCCGTTCTCATCGATCGCTACCAACTCACCGGGCGCCACGTCCCGCACGAACGATGCGCCGACAATGTCCAGCGCGGCCGTCTCTGAAGCCACCACCCAGCCTTTTTCCAGTTTCCCTAGCGCCAGCGGCCGCACACCATAGGGATCGCGCGCCGCGTACAGGGTGGTCTCATCCATGAACACGAGAGAGAAGGCGCCTTTGACCTCTTTGAGCAGGTTGAAGGCTGTGTTCTCAAGAGTGTGATCCATGTCGCCAGCCAACAGCGCCGTCAACACGGCTGTGTCGGTGGCCGCCCTAGCGGCCATCTTCGGGTCATCGCGGGCTAGACGCCGGGCCAGTTCCGGGCTGTTGGTCAGATTGCCGTTGTGTGCCAGTGCCACCGTTCCACTCGCCGTTGGGCCCAGCGTCGGCTGGGCGTTCTCCCAGTTTGAGCCGCCGGTGGTGGAATAGCGTGTGTGGCCAACGGCGATATGGCCCACCAGGGCACTAAGCGATCCCTCGTCGAAGACCTGCGACACCAAGCCCATGTCCTTGTAAACCAGAATCTGGCGTCCGTTCGAGGTCGCTATCCCGGCTGACTCCTGGCCGCGGTGCTGGAGGGCGTAGAGTCCGAAGTAGGTCAACTTGGCGACTTCCTCGCCTGGCGCCCAGACACCGAACACCCCGCATTCGTCTTGGGGGCCCTTCTCACCCGGCAGTAGTTCGTGTCCCAATCGTCCGTCCGCACGCGCCACTGTCCTATGCTCCCATAACCGTCGACTCGCCGGGTCACGGGACACGGAACGCTGGTGCCAGGCACCGCGCGTTCCGCTGCGGGACGGCACGGGGCAACTGGACGAAGCACGGTCAGCGGAGCGCGGCGATACGCCTGGCTGTGCGCGAGACGCTCCGGGCG
>JAIRNM010000227.1 GCA_031258055.1 Bifidobacteriaceae bacterium | reverse complement strand
GCCACTTGGGAAAGCGCTTGGGCGCCAGCCTAAGGCCTAGTCTCTAATCTGGCTCGCGGGAGCGGGCGGGAGGCCTTAGGGCGGTAGCGGAGCCGATGCCGTCGTTGCAAACTGAATTGGCCTGCCCAGGCCCTCGCCGGGCACCCGTCCGGTCAGCGGGGCAAGCCGACATAAATGGTGTCTAGGTACTCCTCGAAACCTTCGGGGCCGCCCTCGCGGCCCAGGCCAGAGCGTTTGATCCCGCCAAAAGGCGCCGCCGCGTTGGAGATCGGGCCGGTGTTGACAGCCAGCATTCCGACTTCGAGTTCGCGCGCGCAGCGCTGGACCAGTTTGATATCCCTGGTGTAGATGTAGCCAGCCAGTCCCACGTCGACAGAGTTGGCGCGAGCCAGAACCTCATCGACAGTCTCAAACGAAGTAACTGGCGCGACCGGTCCAAAGATCTCGGTGGTCAAGATGGCCGCGTCCTTCGGCACCGAGCCCAAGACGGTCGGCTGGTAGAAGAAGCCCGGCCCGTCGACAGGTGCTCCACCGGTCAGAACCTCCGCCCCCGCCGCGATGGCGGCAGCGACCAGCGAGTCGACATCGCGCCGTTGACCAGCCGAAACCAGCGGTCCCAGGTCAACGCCGGGGTTTAGACCATCGCCAACTGTGAGCGCCGCGAACCGCTCAGCCAACCGGACGGAGAAATCGGTCACCAAAGACTCGTGAACATAGAAAGTGTTAGCGGCGTTGCACGCCTCGCCGTTGGAACGGGTCTTGGCCACCACGGCGGCGGCCACCGCCGCGTCGAGGTCCGCGTCCGCGAAAACGATGAACGGCGCGCACCCGCCCAACTCCATTGAGGTCCGCAGCACTCCTGGTGCTGCTTCGGCCAGCAACCCCTGGCCGACCGGCGTAGAACCGGTGAAGGACAGTTTGCGCAGGCGCGGATCGGCCAGGATCGGCCCGGACACCGCCGCTGAGCTTTCCGCCGGGACCACATTGACCACGCCGGCGGGAACGCCAGCTTCGACCAAAACACGCCCCACTGCCAAAGACGACAGCGGCGTCAAAGAGGCGGGCTTCAACACGCAGGTACAACCCGCGGCTAGGGCCGGGCCGATCTTTCTCGTCGCCATCGCCAAAGGGAAGTTCCAAGGTGTGATCAGGAGGCACGGCCCGACGGGGCGGCGAACCGTGATGACATCCAAGTTGCCCTCCGGTGTGATCGCTGTCCGCCCGAAGGCCCGCACCGCCTCCTCGCCGTACCAGCGGAAAAACTCGGCTCCGTAGCGGACCTCGCCCAGCGCGTCCGCGAGCGGCTTGCCCATCTCCAAGGTGATCAAGGCGGCAAAGTCTTCGGTCCGTGCCATGATCGCCTCAAAGGCGCGTCGCAGGATTTCCGCCCGCTCCCGCGGTGCCGTGGCGGCCCAGGCGGCAGCGCTGGACGCGGCCGCGTCAAGGGCTGCTTGGCCGTCGCGCTCGGCGCCGACAGCGACTTCGGTTAGGACCGCTTCGTTGGCCGGGTTGAGCACAGCGCCCACCTTGCCCGATGCCGCCGGACCCCACTCGCCTCCGATCAGCAGGTCGCTTCCAGCCAGCGACAACGCCCTTGCGATGAGTTCCGACTTGCCATCCATGAGTCCTCCTGTAGCTCTGTAATGAACGGGCTGTAATACAGACTAACCTGGAGGACGGACCGTCGAATCGCCACCAAAAGGAGTTACCATGACCCGCCTCGACCGCCCTACCGCCTCGGATGACGTCCCCGCTGAAGAGCCAACCGGATATCTAGTCAAGGACGGAACCGATAGCCCCGTAGGAGGACCGGCGCTGCCGCAGCGCCGAAACCTGGTTACAGAGCTTCCCGGCCCGAAGTCTGTGGCTCTGACCAAGCGAATGCGGGCGGCGCTGCCAGCAGCGCTGACCAGTCCCACCGTGCCGGTGTTCGCCGCCGTCGGCGGCGGCGGTGTTGTCCTGGACGTGGACGGCAATTCTCTGATCGACCTCGGTTCTGGCATAGCCGTAACCACCGTTGGTGTCAGCCAACCGGACGTGGTGGCGGCGGTCCAAGCGCAAGTCGCGGCGCTCACACACACTTGTTTTATGGTGACGCCCTACGAGCCCTATGTCGCTTTGGCCGAGGAACTCGCGGCTAGATATCCGGCTAGCGCGGGCGAGGTCCGGGCGGCGTTCTTCAACTCCGGCGCTGAAGCGGTCGAAAACGCTGTCAAAATAGCCCGCAGTGCGACCGGCCGGTCCGCTGTGGTCGCTTTCGATCACGCCTTCCATGGCCGGACCAATCTGACCATGGCGATGACGGCCAAAGCCAAGCCATATAAGGCGGGTTTCGCTCCGTTCGCAAGCGATATTTACCGCCTGCCCGGGTCGTACCCGTACCGCGACGGCCTATCCGGTCCTCAGGCCGCCCGCCGCTGGATCGACCTGGTTGAATCACAGATCGGTGCCGCCAACTTGGCGGCCGCGGTCCTAGAGCCGATCCAGGGCGAGGGCGGATTCATTGTTCCGGCCCCTGGTTTCGTGGCGACCATCGCCGAATGGTGTCAGGCCAACGGAGTGGTTTTCGTCGCTGATGAGATCCAATCCGGAATAGCCCGGAGCGGCGACTTCTTCGCCATTGAACGTGAAGGCGTCACCCCCGACCTCATTACTGTTGCTAAGGGCTTAGCGGGCGGAATGCCGCTGAGCGGCGTAGTTGGCCGGGCCGAGGTCATGGACCAAGTTGGAGTGGGCGGCATCGGCGGCACCTACGGCGGCAACCCGGGCGCTTGCGCCGCGGCGCTGGCGGTGTTGCGGGTGATTGACCGGGACAATCTGATGGCGCGGGCCCGCCAAGTGGGGGAAATCATCCACGCCCGCCTCGGCGCCATTGCTGCCGCCGATCCCCGCCTGGGCGACATTCGCGGCCGGGGAGCAATGGTAGCGGCCGAAGTGGTCGACCCGCAGACCGGCGAACCGGCCCCAGCTCTGACCAAGGCCGTCGCCGCCTACGCCGTCGGCCAAGGCGTCATCACCTTGACCTGCGGGACTCACGGCAACGTGCTGCGCTTCTTGCCGCCGCTGACCATTTCCGACGCACTGCTGAACGAGGCTTTCGACGTGATCGCGGATGGTTTCGCCGCTGCCTGACCCTATCTCTGCAGCGGCGTGGCGCAGCGCCTGACTGGACGGCATCGGGCCGCTAGAGGCCGGGCCACGCAAACGGGTAACGGCCTGTTTGCGAACTTTTTGCTGTCACATGGCGAGAAGCGGGCTAGCATGGGCATGTTTAACCGGCTCGCCGCCAGCACTGGAGTGGTAGCGGGTCACAGGCCAAACTCCGAGAGGATTCACCCATGACGCTTCCCGTACTTCAGAATTACGTGAATGGTCGGCTGGTCAAGCCCCGCGCCACCGCCACCGTCGAGGTCATCAACCCGGCCACGGAGGAGCCGGTCGCCCTGATGCCGCTGTCAACGCCGGAAGATGTGGACGATGCCGTCCAAGCGGCGGCCGAGGCTTTCAAGTCGTGGCGCCGGACCACGCCGGCGGAACGCCAAACCCTCCTGAACAAACTCGCCGACGCAATCGAAGCCCGGGCCGAGGAACTGGTTGAAGCGCAGCACCGTAACACCGGGCAGCCGCGCTCGGTGATTCGCGAAGATGAAGTCGGCGTGGCCGTGGACCACCTGCGATTCTTCGCCGGCGCCGCTCGCGTGCTGGAGGGAATCGGGGCTGGTGAGTACGCCGAAGGACTGACCTCTTATGTCCGGCGCGAGCCGCTCGGGGTGGTGGCGCAGATCACGCCTTGGAACTATCCGGTCTTTATGGCGATCTGGAAGATCGCTCCAGCGCTGGCGGCCGGGGACACGATTGTGCTCAAGCCAGCCCATTCGACCCCTGAATCGGCTGTAGTGCTGGCGGAGATCGCCGGAACCGTCCTGCCGCCAGGAGTGTTCAACGTAGTGGTTGGCTCCGGTGTGACCGGACCGGCCCTGGTCGCTCATCCCATCCCGGCGCTGGTGTCCATTACCGGCTCCACGCGAGCGGGTAAGGAAGTCGCCAAGACGGCGGCCGAGACTTTGAAGGTGTGTCATCTTGAACTCGGCGGCAAAGCGCCGGCCGTGGTCTTCGCGGACGCGGACTTAGATGCCGCCGCCGAAGGCATTGCCGCCGCCGGTTTGTTCAACGCTGGGCAGGATTGCACAGCGTCTTGCCGGGTGCTGGTTGAAGCCTCGGTGGCAGATGAATTCACCGCCAAACTAGTGGCCCAGGCACGGGAATTCAAGACCGGCGACGCGGAGGACCCGGACGCCTTCTACGGCCCGCTCAACAACGCCAAGCATTTCGCCAAGGTCATGAGTTACATTGACGAACTCCCGGCTCACGCGAAAATCGAGACCGGTGGACACCGGATTGGCTCCAAAGGCTTCTATGTGGAGCCGACAGTGATTTCCGGGGTGCGGCAGACCGACGCGATTGTGCAAGAGGAAGTCTTTGGCCCCGTTATCACCGTCCAGTCTTTCGATGATGCCGACCAAGCGGTCGCGCTCGCGAACGACGTTGAGTTCGGCCTCGCTTCCTCGGTCTGGACCGGCTCGCATTCCACGGCCCTGAAGTTCAGCCGCGAATTGGATTTCGGCACCGTCTGGATCAACACCCATATTCCGCTGGTCGCGGAGTTCCCGCACGGCGGTTTCAAAGCCTCCGGCTACGGGAAGGACTTGAGCCATTACGCGCTTGAGGAATACACCCGCGTCAAGCACGTCATGTCAGCCGAATAGCGCGCACAGAAAGATGAACCCATGAGCTCAAAAACGAAAGACCGGAAGCTGTCCCAGAAGGGTCTGGCGAAAGGCTCAATTGGCCTGATCGGCGCGATTGCGATCGGGATCTCTTGTATAGCACCGGACTACACCATGACGGCGACTCTAGGCGGTGCCGCCGACGAAGTCGGACAGTTCGTGCCTGCCATCGTCTGGCTTGGGATGATCCCGATGGTGTTCG
>JAIRNM010000221.1 GCA_031258055.1 Bifidobacteriaceae bacterium | reverse complement strand
GGCCGCATTCAACGATTCGGTTTGGCCGTCCATCGGTATGGAGATCGTCAGATCGCAGGCCTGCCGGGTGAGGCGGGCCAGTCCTTTGCCTTCGGAGCCGACCACCACCACGACCGGACCTTCGGCCAGCGCGATGTCGGCGGCATCGGCAGCCGCTTCGGCGTCTAAACCGACTACGAACAAACCGGCCTTCTTGTATTCCTCCAGGGCCCGGACAAGGTTGGCGGCGCGCGCGACCGGAACGCGGGCGGCGGCCCCAGCCGAGACCTTCCAAGCGGTCGCGCCCATCTGGGCCGAGCGGCGCTCGCCGATCAGGACGCCATGAGCACCGAAAGCGGCGGCCGAACGCAAAATAGCTCCCAAGTTATGCGGGTCGGTGACCTGGTCAAGAGCCACAATCAAGGGCGGCTGGGCGGCTTCCTCGGCCAGCCGGACGAGGTCTTGGGCGGTCTTGTACTGGTAGGGGGCGACGCGCAGAGCGATGCCTTGGTGGGATACCCCGCCGGTACGCTCATCCAAGTCCCGCTTCGTCACCTGAACCAGGGCCAGACCTTGGGCGCCAGCCAGTTTCATGGCCTCGCGCAGACGTTCATCCGCCTCGCCGCTGGCGGCCAGCTCCAGGCGCCGGGCGGGCACCTGCGCGCGCAGAGCCTCCAAGACGGCGTTGCGCCCGGCCACGTAGTCGCCGTGGGCCTTGCGCGCTTTATTGGGACCGTGCGGGCGGCCCTGATGCTTGCGCTCAGCGGCCGCTTTGCGCTTCGCAGCCGGGTGGTAGGGACGGTCCACCGCTTTGGGAGTGGGGCCCTTGCCCTCCAGGGCGCGGCGCCCGCGGCCGCCCGAGCCAATGGTCGGCCCCTTCTTGGAGCCGGGCTTGCGCACAGCGCCGGGACGCCTTGAGTTGCCAGACATAGGGCCCAAGCTTAGTAGCCTGTCGTTCTTGGGCCTCCAAGCGCCTAAAGCACGAACCCGCCTATCGCGTAGCCCAACGCCACCGAAGCCGCACAGGCAGCGGTGCCGGGAAGGATGAACGGATGGTTGAAGATGTACTTGCCGAAACGGGTGGTTCCTGTGTCATCCATCTGGGCGGCCGCGACGGTGGTCGGGTAAGTCGGCAGTATGTATAAGCCACCGACGGCGGCGAATGACGCCACCATCGATAAGGGGCTCATACCCAACGCGATAGCGAGCGGCATAACCACCTTGGTGGTCGCTGCCTGCGAATAGAGCAAGGCGGCGGCCAGGTAGGCAACCACCGCGAAGAGCCAAGGCGCGACACTCAGAGCCTGGTCGGCGAAACCGGTGATCGACGCTTCGTGCCCTTTCACGAAGACTGTTCCCAACCAGGCCACGCCCAACACGCACAAAGCGGCGGACATACCCGATTTGAAAGTCGGGGCGTTCAAAACCTCGGCGACCTTCACCTTGGCCAGAATCACAATCAGTGTGGCGGCGCCCAGCATGACGGAGATGATCATAGATGTCCGGTCAATCGCGACGGGCAGGTAGGACCCCGGGTTGTCCGGATCGGCGGCACCGTGAATCCAGCCGATCTTGTCGCTGATAGCCATCGCGTACACCATCACGACTCCGATCGCGCCACCGAAGATGCCGACTGACAGCTTGGCGCCAGCCTTGTGCTCATACTTGGTCGCGCCTCGCATTGTCACCAAGCCGGCGGCCAGCCGACGCTGGTACTCGGGATCCTTGTCCAGCGGTTTGCGGTCCGTCAGCGCCATAATCACCGCGATGATCAAAACGCCCAGGAAGGCGGACGGGATGGCGACAGCCAGCAACTCAACGTAACCGACATTGGAGCTGTAGGCTTCCGGGTTGGAGCCCTTGAGGTTCTCCAGCAAGGCGGCGAAAGCGATTACCGCGGCTGACACAGGTGAGGCCGTGATCGCTATCTGCGAGGCCACCACCGAGATAGTCAACGGGCGGACAGGCCGGATATTAGACTCTTTGGCCACTTCCGTGATGACCGGGATGGTGGAAAACGCGGTGTGGCCGGTGCCGGCGAACATAGTCATCAGGAAAGTGACGATTGGCCCGAGCACCGTGATGTATTTGGGCTGTTTGCGCAGAATGACCTCGGCCCAATGGACTAGCACGTCCAGGCCGCCAGCCAGTTGCATGGCGGCGATGCAGCCGATCACCGCCATGATGATGCCCAGCACGTCCCAGGGAATATAGGCCGCGAAATCGGTTGTCAGGCCGGTGATGCCCAGCACCAGTACGCCCAGCCCGCCGGCGTAACCAATTCCCAGACCACCCAAACGGACGCCCAGGAAGATAGCTCCCAGCAGGATTATGGTTTGCCCAACGAAGGCTAAGGCATCCATGATCAGCCCAGTATTTTCCCATCGAAAGTGAGATACTCGTCCAATTGCGCCTCGTTGAGGTAGCCGTGTTCCAGCACAACCTCTCGGATCGACTTGCCGGTCGCGTGCGCTTCTCTACCGATGGCGTCGCACCGGTCATGTCCCAGGACCGGGTTGAGGAAAGTCACCAGGCCGATCGAGTTGCGGACATAAGCCTCGGTTACGGCGCGGTTGACGTTGACTCCGTCAACGCACAGCTCCCGCAGGGTGCGGGCGGCCTCGCGGAGCAGCCGCGATGACTCGAAGAAGCATTGGGCTATAACCGGCTCGAAGGCGTTGAGTTGAAGCTGCCCCGCCTCCGCCGCTAGACCAACCACGACGTCGTTGCCAATTACCTTGAACGCGCATTGACCGACCACTTCGGGGATAATCGGGTTGACTTTGGCCGGCATGATTGAGGAGCCGGCCGCTCGCTCAGGCAGGTCGAGTTCGTTTAGACCGGCCCTTGGGCCAGACGAGAGCAGGCGCAGGTCATTGCAGATCTTCGAGAGCTTGACCGCTATGCGCTTGAGCGATCCGTGCACCGAGACGTAGGCGCCACAGTCCGAAGTCGCCTCAATGAGGTTTTCTGACAGCACAAAGGGATAGCCGGAAATAGTCGACAGATGGGCCACTGCCGCGAGCGCGTATCCGGCTGGCGCGTTGATGCCCGTGCCGATGGCGGTGGCACCCAGGTTCACCTCCAGCAGGAGTTCGCTTTGGCGTTTGACATGCCGACGTTCCTCGGCGATCAGCACGGCGAAGGCGCCGAACTCTTGGCCCGCCGTCATGGGCACCGCGTCTTGCAACTGAGTACGGCCCATCTTCAGAATGTCTTGGAACTCACTGGCTTTGTTCTCAAACGACGCCTGCAGCCGCGCCAGTTCCTCCGCCAGTCGGTCGGTTGACAGCAGGCAAGCCAGCCGGAAACTGGTCGGATAGGAGTCATTGGTCGACTGCGACATGTTGACATCGTCGTTGGGATGGATGGTCTGGTATTCGCCCTTCGGCCGGCCCATCGCCTCTAGCGCCAGGTTGGCTATGACCTCGTTGGCGTTCATGTTCGTTGATGTTCCGGCACCGCCCTGAAACACATCAATGGGGAACTGCTCGCGTAACTCCGGTTCGTTCAGAAGACGGTCGCAGGCCCCTGTAATGGCGATCGCCTTCTTTTGGTCAAGCGCGCCAAGGTCGCGGTTGGCGCAGGCAGCGGCCTTCTTGACCATGGCGAGGGCACGAATCAGCGCCTGGTGCGCACCGATTGGATGGCCCGATAGCTGATAATTGTTGATCGCTCGCAAGGTGTGGATGCCCCAATAGGCGTCGGACGGCACATCAAGGGTGCCTAGAAGGTCGGTTTCCTGTCTGGTGTTAGCGCTAGCACTAGTCATGAAAAAAAGCTAGCCTCTTGGGAGCGCCATCGCCTTGAGAGTCATTCAGTTCGTTCCTGTGAAATGGCTCTGACGGGCGGTAATGTCTCTCACTCGGGGTTCTTGATACCGTAGTTCACGGTAGTGCACGGCTCACGGGGAACTTGATGAGTTGGGGGAAAATGCGTGTGACAATAAAACAGTCGGGGCGCAACGGGAAGCGCTACGTCTACATCACCGAGTCATACCGAGACGAGTTGGGTCGCCCCCGGCAGCGCGTCATCGAACGGCACGGCCGCCTTGGAGACTTAGTGGCAGCGGAACCAGACGCGTTGCGGCGGCTGGAGGAACGGGCCAAAGAGCTGAGCGTGTCGGCGCAGCCGATCAGGGAGGTACGGATCGACTTAGCTCAATCGTCCGATCTGACGGCACCGTTGCGGCTCGGCCACCTCTTGCCGCAGGGCGTGTTCGAAGCGCTGGGAATTGGGTCGGCGGCTGCCACCGCGACCGGCGCGGGCCCTCGCGGCGAGTTGTGTGCCCGCACGCTACGCGTGATGGCTTGCGGACAGGTCGTCTTTCCTCTTGAGGGCCTTTTCCCCTCCGCTCGAATGGCTGGATTGTTCGGCCTAGACACCCCCGCGCCAAGCGATGTTCGAATGGCCTTGACCCTGTTAGGAAAGGTCGGTGATCAGATTCAAGCGGCGACTTGGACCGCCTACCGCCAGCTTTTCGGGCCTCCAACAACAGGTCATATTTACCTGGCGCACCCGTTGGACCTTTCCGCCCGGGCGCTACGCGACAAGAGCCTGGTGGTGCTCGCTGACGAGACCGGCTCGCCGGTCTTCTCCAGGCTGGTCATTGCTGGTCGCTCAGAGAGCCGAATCAACCTCGACCCGATAACCCGAGCGGCGCAACAGGCTACAGTCGGCCAGCGCGCCATCGTGGTTGGTCGTCCGCGCGATTTGTCCGACAGCCTGATCTGCTGGCTGCGGTCGAAGGGACACGGCTGGACGATCGCGGCGCCATCGCGGCGGGCGGACGAAGAACCGGCGTCCTGGATCGCGGATCGGCGCGGCTGGAGTTGGGACCCTGGTTGGGCGGTGCGAACCAAGTCACGCATCCACACGCGATCAGTCAAGAGCGACCAGCTAGCGCGCCCGCAGTCCGTACGCGAACGCTGGACAGCTCTAAGCGAGCCGGGTTTGGAAGGCGCGATCATCCTGCGGACTTCGGAGTTGGATCAACCATCGGCGGCGGTGGTAAGGCAGTTCAAGCAATTGACCGAGGTGGAAAGCGACTTTCATAGTTTGGCCAACGACGCCCGCTCCCGCCCGTCCTTGTACGCCCACGGCGAACTGGTCGCCGGCGCCGTTCTGGCTTGGTCCGTGGCGAACACGCTGACAGCGGTAATCAGGCGGTTGGCCGGTCCCGACGGAATGTCTCAGGCCCTGTTCAG
>JAIRNM010000177.1 GCA_031258055.1 Bifidobacteriaceae bacterium | reverse complement strand
CTGACACGTCGGCATCGTACGCGGTCCCAGTTGACAACGGGACCGCTGGCGTACCCGACGGCGCGTTGCGCTGCGGGCTCTGTCATAAGGCCTGGGGGGGAGATGTCACCTGCGCCGACTGCGGCGCCCTAGTTTATGGCCCGCGCTCAGTCGAAGAAGCCTGGTTAGCGGAAGGACCGGAGGCGATGGATGCTGTAGACGCACTGGAAGAACCGGTCGGCGAACCCTCGGCTGATGCGCAAGAGGCGGTCCGGGCGGCCGTAGCGGCGGCGGTGCCCTCAGCGAAAGCAGTGAACCGGCGGCGGCAAACTGGCGGCGCGCTGCACTCCTTGGCAGAGGCCGCGCCGACCCAAGGGCGCCTGTCGCGGATGGGCGTGGCGGCCGGATCGCCACTGGCGACGGGCGGTGGGCATGTGGTGGTACCCGCTCCAACGGCGACGGCCTGGCCCTCCGGATCGCTCGGCGTGACGGTGCCGGGCGGCGGATTTGGTGCGCCGGTGCCGTCGTTCATGGCCCCGGCGGCAGGCCAGCCGATGGCCCAGGCTTATCCAACAGCGGGCGCAACGGCTATACCTCAGGTGATGGGCTCGGTTTATCCCGCGGCGGGTGGAATGACTCCGCCTGGGATGGCGGGCCCGGTCTATCCAACCACCGGTGGACTCAATCAGCCCCAGCCGCTTGGGCAACCACCGGCCTACGGTTCATACAGCTCTGGCCCGCTGCCCGCGGTCACCACCCCATTCGAGCCGCTGAAACCGAGTTATTCGAGTTTGGCGCGCCTGTCCACCCGACCGGTCACTCAACCGAAAGTTCACCATTCTTGGATTATGGAATTGGTCTTCGCCTGCTCGGGCCTAGTGATGGTGGTGGTAGCGGCGGTTGTCTGGACCCGAATCCACGAGCGTATTCAAGAGTGTGTTGGCGGCTGCCCGGACTTGGACAGCGTTATAGACGCGGTTCAATTCAACGGTTGGTCAATAATCGGTCTGTCCGCCCTCGCCATGGTGTTGGCTGGATTCTCGCTCCGCACCACCCGCGGCACTGACGCTGTCCGCGCCCTGGGGTCGCTGGTCTTGGTTGCCTCGGTGGCGACCATCGTGCTTGGCGCGCTGGTGCTCGCCACTTCGCTGCCTTAGCGTTTGCGGGTGTCCGTAACTCAAAGAACTGGCCCGTGAGCCCCCAGTGGTTGGACTTACGCACACCCCGGCCAGCGGCCCCAAAACGGCGCCAACCCGCTGACCTGGGGCGATGCCGCAGGGCCGAGGTGGCGGCATCGGCTCCCGGTGTCCGTAACTCAAAGAACTGGCCCGTGAGCCCCCGGTAGTTGGACTTACGCACACCCCCAGCCGACAGTCTTTAGGCAGCCATCGCTTGGAAGAGTTCGCGGGTGCCTTCTGTGCGCACCGGTTGGAGGACTGGGTCGATGACGCCTTGGGCGCGCGCCCAAGCCAGGACCGACTCGGCTTCTTCGACGGTTTCGACGCCTGGCACCCCCGGCCCCCAAGTGGTGCGGACCTGGTAATCGACGCCGGAGGCGAGTAACAAGCGCAAAGACTCGGTCATCGCCGCCGCTGAAGCCGTCACCCCAGTGACCGCCGCCAAGTTCTCCGGCCGGGCTTTGACGTCGAAGCCAACCCAGTCGACTAGCCCCGACTCTAGGAGCGCCGCTAAGCGGCGCGGATAAGCCCCAGAAGTGTGCAGACCGATCAAGAAACCGAGGGCGCGAAGCTCGCCAATGGCTGGCGCTAGGTCCTGGCGGGTGGCTTCGCCGCCGGAGAAGACCACTCCATCCAGGAGCCCAACCCGTCCGCGCAGGAAGTCGACTATCACCGCCCATTCCAACCGGCCGCTGGACCGGCAGTCGATTAGGGCTGGGTTGTGGCAGTAGAGGCAGTTCCAGGGGCAGCCTTGCAGGAAAACCGTCGCCACCAGGTGCCCCGGCCAGTCACAGGTTGATAGCTTCGACAAGCCGCCAATCGCCAGTGGCCGCCCGCCAACCGCTGGAGCGCTCATACCAAGGCCGGTTCGGCGAAGTGGACGCGCTCGTGGTGTTCGCCCTGTTTGCCCACGTTGAAGCTGGAAACGGGCCGGTGGTAGCCCATCACCCGAGTCCAAACCTCACACACGGTTGGCTCAGCGGCGGGGCTTTCCTCGGCGCAGCGCGGGCAGGTCGGTTGTTCGCCCGCCAGGTAGCCGTGGCTGGGACAGATCGAGAAAGTTGGGGTGATGGTTATGTACGGCAGGGAGAAACGGGTCAGCGAGCGGCGCACCAGTTCACGGCAAGCTTCGGGCGAAGAAATCGCCTCACCCATGTAAAGATGCAGGACGGTGCCGCCGGTGTACTTGCGCTGCAACTCGTCTTGCAGTTCGAGCGCCTCGAACGGGTCGTCGGTGAAGCCGACCGGTAGCTGCGAGGAGTTCGTGTAGTACGGGTGGTCGTCCGTGCCCGCTTGGATGATGTCCGGATAACGCCGCCGGTCCTCTTTGGCGAAGCGGTAGGTCGTGCCCTCGGCCGGAGTCGCCTCCAGGTTGTAGAGGTGCCCGGTCGCTTCTTGGAATTCGACCATCCGCGCTCGCACATGGTCCAGCACCCGCAGGGCCAGCGCCCTGCCTTCCGGCGTGGTTATGTTACTGACGCTTGGGCCCGTGCCGCGGCTTTGGCCGATGCCGTCGTCTTGGTCTTGCCCCGCCGTCAACTCGGGCCTGAAGAAGTTGGCCACCATTTCGTTCAGGCCGTTGACACCGATAGTGGAGAAGTGATTGCGCAGTGTCCCCAGGTAACGCTTCGTGTAAGGGAATAGGCCCTGGTCAATGAGGCGCTGGATGACTTTCCGCTTGACTTCTAAGGAGTCGCGGGACAACTCCAACAGCCGGTCCAGGGCTCGCAGCAGACCGGTTTGGTCCCCGGCGTGCCGATAGCCCAAACGGGCACAGTTGATGGTGACCACACCGAGCGAGCCAGTTTGCTCAGCCGAACCGAACAGCCCGTTGCCGCGTTTGAGCAATTCGCGCAGATCTAGTTGCAGGCGGCAGCACATCGACCGGATCTGGTT
>JAIRNM010000172.1 GCA_031258055.1 Bifidobacteriaceae bacterium | reverse complement strand
GGCCCGGCGGGCTGGCCGCCAGCCCTCGCGCAGGTTGGGATCTAGTGCTCCGTCAAGAACGAACTGGGCCAGCGCTCCGACTCGCGGGTCGGTGCGGATCATCGCGGCTGCCCCATGGGGCGCGGGCAGGTCAGGTACCCAGCGCAGGGTTCCAGTGGCACGCAAAGTGTCCTTGAGTCCGACAGGCAGCGATTCGACATCGACAAGCAAGTCACGGCCTTCGGGCGATGAGTCGGCACCGACGGCCTTGAGGGCACTATGCACGAAAGCGGCCACGTCTTGGGAGCTGCCCATCCGGGACCGTGCCTCGTCTACTTCAACGGCTACTTCATCAGGGTGAATGGCGGCTTGGGCGTAACGGGAGCGGGAGCGTGTCTCTTGTTCCGCGGCGGAAGACCATTGGTCCGTGACCGCGAACAGTTCGTCATCCAACGTGGGTTGGGCAGTTGGCCGACCGCGTAGCATGAGCCCTTCCATTAGGGCGGCCAGAACCCGCTCGTTGGCCTCGTTGGGGACGGGGACAGAGATGCCCAGGTCCTTGCGAATCTGGGCGTGCTTGCGAATGAGCACGTCCATAACTATGCCGTCGATTCCGGTATCTTCGCCGTAGATCGTGACGGCCCGGACTGTGTTGGCAATCTGCCCGAAACGATCAACCCGACCTTCACGCTGTTCATGGCGGGTCGGGTTCCACGCCAGGTCGTAGTGGACCACGGCTTGGAAGCCGTCTTGTAGGTTGACGCCTTCGGAAAGGCAGTCGGTGGCAACCAAGACGTGCCGTGCTTCGGGTTTGTCGGCGATAAGGCTGGCAACACGGGCGGCGCGGTCTTCGGGGGCTAGTTCACCGGTCACCACCTCAACGGGAGTCTTCGAAAAGACGATCCTAAGGTGTTGAGCAACGTACTTGGCGGTCGGGATGAAGCGGCAAAAGACGATGGGCGAGAACCCGTCCTTGAGTAATGACTTGACCTCCGCTGCAAGCTTGGCGAGTTTGGAGTCCTCTTCGACGGTCAGCGTACCGGCCCGGATTGCCAGGTCAAGCAGTGGATGCTTGGCGGCGGATTCGGCGCCGGGCATTGCTCCGGGAGCGGCGTCATCGCCCTCAGTGTTGGTGTCATCTACCAGGTCGAAGACCGCCACGCGCCCGATCTCGTCTGCGGCTTGAACGGTATCCGCCGCGCTGTTGTTTGCTCGGGTGCGCATGGTTTCGGCGGCTGCTAGCGGAGATGACGCGACCGAGCGGAGCAGGCTAAGGGCGGCCCACCAGCGCATACGTTGCTGGGCCTGGCTGCCAGTCTTGTCCGTGACCTGTCCCTGGGCGTAGGCGAAAACATCGCGCAGCAGGTCGGCGTACTTTGGCGAAAGCTGGTAGGGCGCTTCGCGGGTTCGCCGGTCTTGGGGAAAGTGGGTGTCGGTGCCGAGGTATTGCCGGATGTCGCCTCGGCGGCGTTGCACCAGGAGACGAGCCAGCTTGGCACGGCCAACCTCTGAGGCGAGATCAGTGGTCTTCAACTCTGGGTCAAGCAGACCGAGCAGGTTGCGGAACGCGCCTTGTGAGCCGGAGTGGGGCGTAGCTGTGACTAGCACAATATGGGTGTTGGGCTTGTTGGAGAGCTCTTCAAGGAGCCGGTAGCGTTGCGTTCTGGCGCGACCGCCGACTCCGCCGTCATCGACCACACAGGTGTGCGCCTCGTCCACGATGATGAGGTTGGGGGCGGCTCTAAGGAAATCGTCACGGCGGCGGTCGGCCTTGATGAAGTCGGTCGAAACGATTGTGACGGGGAAGCGTTCAAAGATGGACTCGCCGTACCTGAGCCGGCGTTGCAGCCGGTTCACGGTGGAGCCGAGGACGAGTTCCGCGTCCAGGCCGAACTTCTCCCTCAGCTCGGCTTGCCACTGTTCGGCCAGCGAAGGAGGGCAAAGCACGGCGAGCCGTTCGGCGCTTCCCTGGGCCAGCAGTTCGCGCGCGACCAGTCCAGCTTCGATGGTCTTGCCGATGCCTACGTCATCGGCGATGAGGAGTCGGACGGTTTCTTGGCGCAACGCCATTAGGAGTGGCACATATTGGTAGGGCCGGGGGTCAACGCCGAGGGAGGCCAAGGAGCGGAAGGGGCCTCCGGTTGAGCGGAAGCCGATACGAAGGGCGTCGCGCAGCAGGCTCGCAGAGTGGTAGTCGCCCAGGTCGTCTGCTGAAGGTACTGGGAAGGTGGCAGCGCTGACCGTTTCAACGGAGGGCAGCACTCCGGCGACATCAAGGCCAGCCCCGGCAAGTGGCCGCAGCACCAGGAAGTCTTCCTGGCTTCCTGGGAGGACAACCCAGTCGCGACCTCGGGCGGTCACGAGCGTTCCGGCGTTGAAACTTGGCATCAGACAACAGATCCAAAGACGCTGGGGTGGGCAGCAACTAGGTCCTCGAAGGGGTCGTCCGGCGGCCAGGCCATGACCTCCCAGCCGTTGAAGGTCAGCGGATCAAGGTCGATCTTGGGTTCACGTTCTGTGTCTATGAACACTACGACAGCTCTGGCCTGTGGGAATACCAGGTCTACCGGGACTCCCTCAACCGTGCTGGCGGTCGCGGCAGGCTGATTGAGGCCGTGTGCAACGAGGTAGGCCAAGGCTTTCTGAACAGCACTAGCGGTCTCAGGCACCGGCGCGACAGGTCCCGGCGGCATTGTTGTTGGGGGCGGCTCGCTTGGGGTGCCGGGCAAGGTCGTGGAGCCCAGCAACCGAAGCAGCACCGGGACGGCGAGCCGGCGGTCGATTAGCTGGTGGCTGGCCTGGTTGCCATATGTGAGGAGGCATCGGTAGCAGCCGCGAACACAGGCGTCAGACAGGTCCGCGCCAGTTTCGGGATCGACATGAACGATCTCCAGTGCCAGCCTGGCTACCTTTCTAATCGCGTCTTCTTCTCCCTGGAACCGGCGGAGTACACCTGCTCCTCCTTCAGCGGCCTCGACGATCATGAAGCGGCCCTGCTGATCGTCGTCGGGCAGCAATTAGGTTGTTAGTTCGGAGTCTTCAAGCTGGAAGGTTGCCTCAATGCCTCGTTCAACGGCGTTCATCAAGGTGACGGCCAGGTCTTCGCTGGGAGGTGCCGCCCAACGCATGATGGCTATGTTTCGGCGGTCCTCCACGAACGGGATGACGCGCTGCTTTCGCGGCACATCATCCGCTCGTGGAACGCCGTCATCGTCTCCATCAGAGTCCATAGCGGCGGCGCGGGAATCCGTCAGCCATTCGCCTCGCACGGTGTCTAGCCAGAATCCATCTGGGCCCTGCGCCCGGCGACGTTGGCCCCGGTTGATGGAACGCAGTTCCGCGGCGTCACCGTACTGGATGGTGGCGATCAAGCCATCGGCATCGGTCACCTCGGCCTGGAGGCTGGCCGGACGGCTGCCTCGCCTGGTGAAGCGATAGGAGGTTTCGATGGCGAACCCGGCCCGTTGGCGTTCTTCTTCGTCGGCTCCGATCCGATCGCGGCGGCGGGTGATGACTAGTTACATTGGCAGCAGGTTTGTAATCGGGTCGCCGAGGATTGCCCCGCAGTTTTCGCACAGGTCCACGCCGATCTCGCGGTCGTGGTGGTAGCCGCAAGCCGTGCATACCCGCACTTGTCGCAGCGAGATGTTGCTGTTCTGGTCTGGGGTCTTGCCGCCTGGCCGGGGAAGGTTGATGCGGACCACTTTGTACCGGGCGCCCTCGTGGTAGATGAAAGCACCCGGCCCGAACTCTGGTAGCGCCAAGAACCTGGGACGTTGCAGCCAGGTCGCTTCCTTGTTCTGCCTCCCAGGAATGTAGGCGGCCAACGGCAGGCGGGGGAACGAGTAGCCGGGCAGGAAACCTTCGGAAGCGAAGTAACGGTACGGATAGAAGTCGCCGCCAAAGTGGGAATCATCAGTGTCGTTGAGCAGAAGATCCCGCTGACGACGGGCCTCCATCATCCGAGCTTCGGCGTTCTGCCTGTCCTTCTTGTTTAGCGAGGTGTCCTGCATCATCTTCGATGCGGTGTCCATCTCGCCCCTGGTCACACGATCAAGCATCCGCCACCGTTCGCAAGCCCGGTCGAAGGCCTGCGGTGCGTCCCGGATCACCTCGTCAACCCACGTTTCCGACCACCAGGGAGCCTCGGCCAGGTCATCTCCCATGGGGTCGAGCACGGCCTGGGCGGATTTGGTCGCCCGTTCTGGCAGGGTCGGGTCGGCAAACTTGACTGTGATGTCTTCCATGACTGGATAATCGTCGCCTGTCGTAGGGATGACCAGGACGTTTTTCATAGATTTGCCCAGGCTGACGCCGCTGGCGGCGAGCCAGATCGAGTGGATGTGGGAACGTACCAAGTCTTCGTTGGCTAGGTCGATGCGGGGAGGCAGCACTCTGCCTGAGACCATCTGGTCGGAGCGCTCGAAGTAGTAGGAGTCATGGGCGTTGCCATTGGCGCAGTACGTCACGACCAGCGCGGGCTGGCCGGATCGGCCCGCTCTGCCGGAACGTTGGGCATAGTTGGCCGGGGTGGGCGGCACATTGCGCATGGCGACCGTGTTGAGGGAGGCAATGTCCACGCCGAGTTCCATAGTAGGCGAGCAGTACAGGAGCTTGAGTTCGCCCTGCCGGAACTGCTGTTCACGTCGCTCGCGGTCTTCGGCACGAACTTGGGCGGTGTGTTCCCGGGCCTGGATAGTGGCCAGCTCGCTGCCAGCGTCGAGGTAGAGGTTTTGGAAATACCGGACCACTCGAGAGCCGGATTCCCGGTCGTTGGTGCGCCGAAGCGGATCGGGTGCACCGTACTTGCCTTCTGATGGGAATAACCGGATCTGGTGGAGTTTGAGCCGGTAGCCGGTCTCGCCCCGGCTGGTGACCATCGCCAGAATGCCGTTCTGTGTGAGGATTCTGACCAGGGACTCCTGGACGGCTTCGACTTCGTGGCTATCTGGCTTTGGGTCGAATTAGCGGGCCAGCCAACGGCCCCACAGAGACAAGCGAGAGATGGAGAGCACCGAGCGTGAGGAACCTGCTTGTGGTGCGCCCAGGGTGGCGTAGCGACGTCAGGGGCAGGTTCGCCGTCTTCAACGGTCCAGACGCCGGTAAGGTGTTCGCGGCTGAGGCGCTGGAGTTGGTCAACGTGGTCTTGGCTGAACATGTCGGTGTCGACGGCGAGCACCCGCCGGAACTCGTCAAGCAGGGCAGACACGAGTTCTTTGCGCCTCTCGGGAACGGCGTCCCTGAGCAGGGGGTGGGCTGCGCCCCAAGTCTCTTCGTGCTCACATAACGCCACGGCGGTCGGATAGGTGATCTTCACCAGGCCGGTCTGTTCAAGGTTGGGCAGAGTGATGCGCCAGCCGCGCCGGAGGTCCTGCAAGGCCCTGTATTCGACCACTTTGGCCAACGCTCGCTTGGCTGGCTGAATGTCGAACGAGCGGGGGTTCTGGGCGTAGTGAACCGGATCGAGGCCAAGGTAGGTCGGCAGGGTCTGGGCGTACTCCAGGGGGTCAAGGCCATCATCTGCGGCATGGGTGGACGCGGCATATATGGCGGAGCGAAGCTGCCCCACCAGTACGAAGTCGTTGACGTGACCGGCCTGCAAACTGGCGTCCTGGCGGTTGTCCACGAATGTCAACAGTTTCTTGACATCCTTGGGCAAGCCCTTGAACTGCTCCAACGACTTCATGATTGACAGGCTCAGCACCGTCACGGCGCTGGAGCGGCCCTCTTGATCCAAGGTGACCACCTTCGACGCTTCCAAAGCGCGGGCTTGGTGGTAGGTGGTTCCGCAGCGCATACAGAACAACAACCCCTTGGGAATCCAGGCCGCTTCGATCCGGCCCGGATTCTTGGGGAAAACGACCGGTTCTAGTAGCTCCCCCATTAGGTTGAGCACCACGGCCTGTGGTACGCGGTCACGCCGTGACGGGACCACCCGCAGCCTCCCGCTGGCAGACATCTCGGTCCACACGTCGGGCAGGCGGTCGGTGGGGTCGGCGGGCCAAGGGCCGGCGGTGTCAATGTAAAGGTAGCCGTCTTGATCGTCGCCGATCTGCATTCTAGTGCGGGCGACGAAGGCGTGACGCTGTTGGTCGCGCCGAGCCATGAGGTATTCCTGGCCACAGTCGCGGCAGAACGCCAAAGGATAAAGGCGTCGCTCCCCAGCAGGGTCGCCGGCCGGTCCGGATAGGACATCTGGTAGGTGTGTTCGATGGCACGGGTGTCCTCCGGCTCAAGCGTGACATAGACCGACGCACCCTTGGAAATGAACTGATGCAAACGGAAGGCAAAGAGCGGACGCCCAGACACCGGGTTCTCGGTCCGGGCACCCGCCAACAGGGTCTGTTGGATGGCGATCCGACAAGCCTCAGGTGTTCGACTGGTCAATGCCGCCAAGTCTTCGCTGGGCATCTTGACGGTGGTGGGAGCACCGCGCACCAGAATGCCTGAGCCCGGCTCCTCGGCCAAGCCGAACCTGCGCTCTATCCACGCGGCCAACGGATCGGTGGCAAGCTCCTCGTATCCCGAGGCCAGGACGGGATCGTCCGCCTCGGCAGTTCCACGAGCATCTACTAACGGGCGCAAATCGGTGTCGGTGTCGGCACCAGTGGCGCGAATCAGGGTCTCGGAGATGACGTTATCAGGGCGCACCAGAGTGCCGAAGACCTGGGACGCGACGGCGGCAACTTCGATGCGCTGCTCGGTCACAGTCGCAGCGGTAGACATGGTCGCTGACGTGCCGATGCACTGGATGCTGCTCTTGGTATTGGCGGCCTCCCGGACCCGGCGAACCAGCATGGCCACGTCAGCGCCTTGGCGGCCCCGATAGGTGTGCAACTCATCCAGAACCAGGAACTGAAGGTTGCTGGTTGCGCCGAACAGTTTGGCGCGCTCCCCCGGGCGGGTCAGCAGGAGTTCGAGCATGACGTAGTTGGTCAGGAGAATGTCCGGAGGGCTGGCCAGGATTCGCCCGCGCTCGTCGTCTTGCTCTTGGCCGGTGTAGCGCTTGTAATTGATGCCCTCGTCGGCATCGGAGGGCTTACCAAGGAACTTCTCAAGCTCTTGCACCTGACTGTTGGCCAGCGCGTTCATTGGATAAACGATGATCGCTTTGATGCCGGACAGGCGGCGGTGGCGCAAGACGTAGTCAACGATGGGGATGATGTAGGCCAAAGACTTGCCGGACCCGGTGCCGGTCGTAAGGACGTAGGAATCGCCGTGCGACGCAGCGGCGATGGCTTCGACCTGGTGCTTGTAAAGCGACAGTGGCTGGTTGCCCAGTCGGAAGAGAGCGGCGGTCTCGGGCAGAAGAGTGGTAGTCGCAGCGAGGTCATCGACGGTGCCGCCCCCAGCGAAAGTCGGGTTGAGGGACAGCCATGGATCCGGCCATTGGGCTCCGCGATCCGACTGATCGCGCACGGATTCGGCCAGGCGTGAATCTCTGATCTCGACGAAACCCTCGGTGAACTGGCGGTAGTCCCTGATCAAGTCGCGGTGGACCCTGAAAGCGTCCAAGGCGTTGGGACAAGCGGCGCTGTCAGTCACGTCAGATCATCCTTCCAGTTACTTCCCGCACTGGGGAATCCTATACGCGGTCTACGCCTGCCGGCGCGCACGAATAAAGGCTATGGTCCGCCACCCGCGGAAACCGCTGGCTCAAGTTGCCCGCGGCTCCGCTCCGCCAGTTCGTCCCATTCGGCTTCGCTGACCAGATCCCAAGGCGCGAGCGCCGCCATCAACTCCGCCAGAATAGGGTCCACATCATCGTCAGTGTTCGTGTCCAAATCCACGCAGACCAGCGGCTCCGGCGTTTCCCACAAGACGGCAGTGAAACGCAGGTGAGGGTACCGCTCCAAACCTGGCCACTTGAGGATTCTCTTCTTCACCTCCGCGACCGACACGCCACGCACAAAGAAACCACCCTCAGACCGGCCGATGCCATTCACGCATTCACAGTAAACCAAGCGCCAAGATGTACCGCTCAATTGGCTGAAGTTGATCAGGTCCAGCGCGATAGCGCGGGCTGAGACGCAGGACTGGGACGGCACGGTCCCGTTTGGTTCTCCGATTCCGGCCAGGGCACTTCCTTGGCCATGATGTTGGTCCTCCATAAACTTGGCCATGGACTAGCGGTGGCGCACAAGGACAACTCCCATAAAGCGCCGAACAAATGTCTGAATAAACACCATTTGTAATGCTTTTACTGTGGACCTTACGAGACACTATCCGAACTGCGCCCCGTTTGCCGAAGTTCCTGGTCAGCCCGTGTATCGGGGTGTCGGGCCATGAGGTCCGGCGGGACGATTCCAGTGTTTTCACTGCCCCCAAGGGGGCAAGGCAGCTCAGGCGCCGCCTCAGTCTTGGGGAGGTCGCCGAACTCGAACAGGGTTACCAAGCGGGTAAGACCGTCTACGAGTTGGCGGCCGAGTTCGGCGTCACACGCCAGACTGTCAGCAGGCATTTGAAGCGGCGGGGCGTGGCCATGCGGCGCCAGGGGATAGCGGAGCGCGACCGCGCCGAAGCCGCCCGTCTGCGGGGCCAGGGATGGTCCTACGCCCGGCTCGGCGAACGGTTCGGAGTCGATGGAAGAACCGTGTGGAGCTTTCTTCGCAAAGGCCAACCGGAGGAAGCGTGACGCTGGCGGTCGGCCTGCCTGTTACCCGTCGCGTTGCTTTTCCACGGGGAATCACGGTCCTGGTTGTGGTGGGCGGTTGGCGCGACCCGGAGGGTTGGCGGGGTCGGCGCCCCGCCCGCGCGGCGGTTCCAAGGCGGGACGGGCGGCTCGTGCGCACCTGTGAGGCGACCATCCCCAGCGGCGGCTGGCGCTCTTTCGCGGCGGCCTCAGCCGGGGCCGCCACCGACTTGCCGGAGCCGAACCGCCAGTGCGCCACCACCACGATCACGCTCAACCACCAGCGGCGGGACTCTCCGCCGGGAGTCTCTTTTCGGGCTACGGCGGCCTTGACCTGGCGGTCGAGGCGGTGTTCAACGCGGAGACGGTCTGGTTCTCGGAGAACCCCGATCCTGTGGCGCGGGTGTTCGCGGCGCATTGGCCGGGCGTCCCGAACCTGGGTGACATCACCTCAATTGATTGGACAACTGTTCCCAGAATAGATGTTTTAGCTGGTGGGGTGCCGTGCCAGGACGTGTCCTCTTGCGGCAGGATGGCTGGTTTGGCTCCAGGAACCCGCACTGGCTTGTGGGCACACATGTGCGTAGCAATAGAGGTTTTACAGCCACGTTGGGTGATTGTCGAGAACGTGCGGGGGTTGCTGGTGGCGCCTGCCGCGATCACTGGGCGGGAAGGGGAGCTTGATGGATCAACCGGACATGGCCTTGGAGGCGCCGGCGGGGATGCCGTTCGCGGTGTGGAATCCGGGGGCGGGGTTTTGGGAGTCGCCCCAGTTGGATCTTTGCGGGCTGCCGGGCGTGTTCTCGGGGATTTGGCCTGCCTCGGGTTTGATGCGCAATGGGTTGGCTTACCGGCGGCCGCGGTGGGAGCGCCTCATAGCCGGTTCCGGGTGTTCGTCGTGGCCCGGCGCGCTGTTGCGCACTCCGCTGGCGTCGGACTCGATCCGGGGCCGCGAGACCTTGGCGCGGGTCAAGGCCCGCAAGGGCACCATCGCGTTGACCCACCAGGTCATGGACCTGATCGGCCCGGAACCGCCGCCAGAGGACGCCGGGACGGTGTTCGGGTTGATCGGGACGCTGTTCGACGGTGGGGACCCTACGCCGCGGCGATCACCCGATGGGAACGGGTCACCGGCAGGCCGGCTCCCAGCCCCGCCATCTTGACGGGCGCCGGCAGGCCGCGGTTGGCGCCGGTGTTCGTGGAGTGGCTGATGGGTTGGATGAGGGCTGGGTGACCAGCCCGGACCTGGGGTTGACCGAGAAAGAGCAGCTGCACGCCCTCGGCAACGGAGTCGTGCCCCGCCAGGCTGAGGCCGCGCTGACCGCCCTGACCCGCCCGGCGCTCAGCTAGGAACCCCGGCGCGCCCACGGCGCGGCCCTTTGATTTCAGCGGGGGTGGAAGCCCAGGGTGTCGGGTGTGGGAGCGCCGCCGCGTCCGGGCGGCGAGTGGGGCGTGGCCGTCGCGTCCGGACGGGAAACAGCTCGCCGCCGACCGGAAGGC